>JALYMT010000204.1 GCA_030773555.1 Actinomycetota bacterium
CCCAGGCGAGTACGCCGCCCCCGAGGTGCGCGACGTCGGTGAAGCCGGCGGCCTGCAGCGCGGCCAGGGCCTCGCCCGAGCGTCCCCCCGACTTGCAGTGCAGCACGACCCGGGTGGCGCGGTCGAGGTGCGTCACCAGCTGGTCGCGGCCGACGAGCACCGCGCCGGGGATGCCTACGAGCTCGTGCTCGTACGGCTCGCGGACGTCGACGAGGACGAACTCCTCCTCGCCGCGCCCGCGCCGCTCGAGCATGGCGGCGAGCTCGGCGGCGGTGATCTCCCCGGGCGTCGCGACTGCGGGGGGAACGGCACATAGCGCGTCGTAGTCGAGCAGCTCCGTGACGCTCGGCCGCGGCCCGCACAGCGGGCAGTCGGGGTCGGGGCGCACCCGGACCGTCCGCGTGCTCATGCCCAGCGCGTCGTGCAGCAGCAGGCGCCCCAGCAGCGGCTCCCCCGCCCCGGTGATCAGCTTCACCGCCTCGGTGACCTGCACCGAGCCGATCGCCGCGCAGAGCACGCCGAGGACCCCGCCCTCGGCGCAGTTGGGCACGGTGCCCGGCGCGGGCGGTTGCGGATGCAGGCAGCGGTAGCACGGCCCGTGCCCGGCCCAGAACACGCTCGCCTGGCCGTCGAGGCGCAGCACGGAGCCCCAGACGTATGGCTTGCCGAGCAGCGCGCAGGCGTCGTTGACCAGGTAGCGGGTGGCGAAGTTGTCGCTGCCGTCGACCACCAGGTCGTACGCCCCCAGGATGCGCCGCGCGTTAGCCGCCTCCAGGCGCTCGTCGTGCAGCACCACCTCGACGTACGGATTCGTCCGGCGGACGGCATCGCGCGCGGACTCGGTCTTGGGTCGGCCGAGGTCGCCCTGCCCGTGGACCACCTGGCGCTGGAGGTTCGACTCCTCGACCACGTCGAAGTCGACCACTCCCAGCGTGCCCACGCCGGCCGCGGCCAGATAGAGCAGCGCTGGCGAGCCGAGCCCACCCGCGCCGACGACCAGCACCTTGGCGTTCTTCAGCCGCCGCTGGCCCTGCTCCCCGATCTCGGGAATCGCGAGGTGCCGGGCGTAGCGGCGCAGCTCCGCCGCGGTCAGCGGCGCGGCGGGCTCGACGAGCGGCTGCACCACGTACCCCTCCCTGGTCGACGCGTCCGCCAGCAACCTACGTCGCCCCGCCCCAGCTCCGTGGTTCGACCGCCGCGGTCGCCGCCGCCGCGCCCGCCCGCCCCTCGCCGCCCCCCGGCCTCACCAGGATCGCTGATTTGGGTGGCAGAACGCAGTCCACTGCACTTTCCCACCCGTAACAGCGATCTTGGCGGGGCAACGGAGGTGCCGAGACCTGTGGACACGAAGCTCCACGGCTACCGGCCTGGGGACGACGGCTTTCGGCCGCCCGTACCCGCCCATCCTCGGACGCATGGACTTCCCCGACCTGCTCCTGACCCAGGACGGCGTCTTCACGGCCCGGCAGGCCCGCGAGGCGGGCTTCTCGGCCTACCAGGCCCGACGGCGAGCGCGGGACGGGCTTTGGGTACGGGTCGTGGGGTGCGTCTACGCGCTCGCCGGCCAGCCACGGTCGAGCGCTGCCCGTGACCGAGCCGCCTATCTGGCCGCGGGTCCGGGTCCGGGTGCGGTCGCGAGCGGAGGTTCGGCCGGCCGCGTCCACGGTCTGGGCCCCGCTGCCCGAGCGGCCCGGCGTGATGCTGCCCCGACGCAGGCACCTGGAGCTGCCCGGCGTCGACGTGCTCCGCGAGCCGGTGCCACCCGAGGACCTCGAGCTCGTCGAGGGGATGCTCGTCACCATCCGTCCGCGTACGGTCGTCGACTCCCTGCGGCTGCAGCCACCACTGAGGGCGCAGGCCCTGGTCGACCGGGCGCTGCAGCAGCGTTGGATTTCGCTGGCCGAGCTCGTCTTCCGCGTCCAGGAGCTCGCCGGACGCCGGGGGGCGCGCGTTGGTGCGCCTGGTGCGCCGGGCCTCCTCGGGCACGCGCTTGGAGGGCGAGCAGGTGCTGCTCCGGTTGCTCCGGGGCAGCCGGCTGTCGGGCTGGGAGGTCAACCCCCTCGTGTACGACGCCCGCGGGCTCATCGGCGAGGTCGACGTCGCCTTTGTGGCGGCTCGCGTGGCCATCGAGGTCGACGGGCTCGCCTGGCACGTCGACGCCGACCGCTTCCAGCGCGCCCGTACGAAGCAGAACCGGCTCGTGGCAGCCGGCTGGGTCGTGCTGCGCTTCACCTGGCAGGACCTGACCCAGCGTCCCGACGAGGTGATCGCCCGCATCGCCGCCGCGGTCGCCGCCCGCTCCTGACAGGTCCGCTGACGCCCTCCACGCGTCAAGATCGCTGATCGGGGTGGGAAAGCGCAGTGGACTGCACAATCCCACCGCGATCAGCGATCTCGGTCGAGCAGGGGGGCACGGGCAGGGAGGGGGCGGGCTGGTCGGGCAGGGAGGCAGGGGCAGGCAGGGGTGCGGCGCGGGTCGCCGCGACGTCGGCGAGGAAGAGACGAATGGCGTGCGCGACCACCGCCGGCTGCTCCATCTGCGCCACGTGCCCGCTCCCCGGCAGCTCCACGAGCCGGGCGTCGCGGAACGTGCGCATCGCACGGGTGGCCGTCCGGGGGTCGACGAGCTGGTCGCGCAGGCCGTACACGAGCAGGACCGGTGCCCGCACCCGGCCGGCGCTCTGCCACAGCCCCTCGGGTCCGCGCTGCAGAAAGGCGGTGAGGATGCCGCGCAGCGAGCTCATCAGGGCCTCGGCGTCGTAGGGCAGCTCGGCGCGCCGGCGAGCTTCGGCGACCGCCTCCTCGATGCGCTGCTGGGCGACGCGGCGCGGATCGGCGTAGATCAGCCCGAGGGTCGCGTGGACGCGCCGCTCCACGGCGACGCCCGCCAGGCGGCGCACCAGCTGCTCACCGACGACGGGCGCGGCCAGCGCGGGCAGGTGCGCGTTCGTGCGGCGTACGCGGTAGATCGGCAGGGCGGGGGAGACGAGGACGAGCGTACGGACGAGGTCGGGGCGCAGGGCGGCGACCCGGGTGGTGACGGCGCCGCCCAGCGAGTTGCCGAACAGGTGCACGGGGGCGTCGAAGTCCGCCTCGATCAGCTCGACGACCGCGCGCACGTGGGCCGCGAGGGAGTAGTCGCGGTCCGCGGGCGGGGGGGACCAGCCGCAGCCGGGGAGGTCGACGGCGGTGCCCGCGAGGGTGCCGGCGAGCTCGCCCATGAGGTCGGTCCAGTTGGTGGTCGAGCCGCCCAGCCCGTGGACGAACAGCGCCGGCTCGGCGCCGGCGGCGCTCGCCGCGGCCCGCCGCACGTGCAGCTGCCGCGACCCGCACTGCAGCAGCTCCCCCGGCCACAGCGGGTAGACCGTCCGGGTCGCGGTCACCGCGCCTGCGCGAGGGCCCGGGGAGCCGCCGCGGGGGCAC
>JALYMT010000205.1 GCA_030773555.1 Actinomycetota bacterium
ACGAACGGCGTCCGGAGCACTCCGAGGCGATGGCCAAATGGTCGATGATCGGGCTGATGGCCCGACGCCTGGAACCAGCTGGACGCCGTCCATGGACCTGAAGACGGCGTTACTCAACACGTTCTTAGGGCCTGGTTGACACGGTGTCGCTTCGTCATCTCGCCCGGGTCGGGGATGCGTGCTTGGCGCAGGAGGTTGGCGATTTCGGGGCCGGTGAAGCCGCTGTTGGTGTGCCCGAGCACAGCACCGATCTTTTCGATCACCTCTTCGTCGAAGGGGGGGATGGCGCTCATGCTGTTCCTGGGGAGGGAGCTTCGAGGTCGGTGAGGAGCTGCTCGAGGGTCGGTGGGTGGCTTGGTGTCGTTCGACTGGAGTGCCCCCGGTTTCCCGGACAGGGACGGTGAGCTGAACAGGGATCATGCCGCGGTCTCGGCCGCGCGTCGAGCCGTGGTGGTCTCGTAGTCGGCGGGGCTGAGAGCCCCGTCGGACCGCGCCTCGCTTCAGGAAGGGTCCGATCCAGCGGACTGGGGCTGACTCCGTGGCCCTGTCCTCGGTCGGGAAGCCTGTCCCGTACGACGCCCCTGCGCGGGATTCTTCATTCGACGGGTGTGATGGACGAGATCGGGTGACGCAGGCCTCCGAGCTGGACCCTTGCCGGTAGACATTCGATGCGGTGCGGACCGTCCTGAGCGCCGCCGACAGCGAGGCACGAGGGTCTGTGCTTGCCTTAGGTTCTCCTCGTGCGCATCCTCGTCTTCGGTGGCACGTCCTTCCTGGGCCGCGCGATCGTCGCCGAGGGTCTTCGTCGTGGTCATGACCTGACCCTGTTCACGCGCGGTATCACCGGCCCTGGCTTGTTTGCGACCGCGACTCACCTGATCGGTGACCGGGATGTCGGGGACTACCGGGCCCTTGCAGGGAATGCCTGGGAGGCCGTCGTCGACGTCACTGCCTACGTGCCGCGGCACGTCGCGCAGGCTATCGCGGCCGTTCCCGGCCACTTCGGTCGCTGGCTGCTCATCAGCACCGGCTCGGTGTACGACCGCTTCCGGGCCTACGACGGCATGGACGAGAGCGCGCCGCGGTTGTCGCCGCGCCGGGATACCGAGGACATCGACGAGGCCTACGGCGAGCTCAAGGTGGCCGTCGAGGACGACGTGCTTGCGCGATTCGGCAACCAGGCCACGATCGTTCGGCCCGGCATCGTGGCGGGCCCTACGACCCGAGCGACCGATTCACGCGCTGGGTCCGCCGCGCCGCCCGTGGCGGCCGTATCGCCGTACCGGCACGACCAGGTCAGTCCATGCGCGTGGTCGACTCCCGCGATGTCTCGATGAGCTGGTGCTGGCCTGCGGCCGGGGTGCCGGCACGTCGGTGGAGCTCGTCCACGTCGACCCCGCTGTGGTCCCTGTCGGGTTCCCACTCGTGCTCCACGACCCGAGCTGGGACGTGCTCTACCGGAGCAGCCCAGCGGCGGCCCGGGGAGCAGGTCTGACCGTCACTCCCTACGAGCAGACTGCCGCCGACGTCCTGGCTTGGGACCAGTCACGCGGAGAGCCCCCGTTGTGGCAGGGCCTCGATCATGACCGCGAGGCAGATCTCCTGCGCAACGCCGAGGGCCAGGACTGACCGGATGCCTCGAGGCGGCGGCCACTTGACGGTCGACGCAGCGGCTCCAAGCGTCGCGCTGCACCCGCGGCTATTGGGACAGCGAGCTCTTGCGTTCCACTGCCGCCACAGCTGTCGGGCAGGGCAGGGAGGTGCGCGATGGGCGTGCGGCGCGGCCCCAGGAAGTAGCCGCCACCCTCAGGCGTCGCGCACTGAGGAGTCGACGAAAGGCGGCTTGACCACGCGGACGCGCGCGGACCGGCCGCGTACGTCGGCCTGCAGCTCCTCGCCCTCGCCGATTCCGCGCTCGAGCAGCGCCAGGCCGATGCCCCGGCGCAGCGTCGGCGAGAACGTGCCGGTCGTGATCTCCCCCGCGGGCTCGCCGGTCGCGCGGGTCACGGTCAGGTGCGGGCGCAGCACCGCGCGGTC
>JALYMT010000206.1 GCA_030773555.1 Actinomycetota bacterium
GCCTCCTGCTGCCCGGCGCCCGCCGCGGCTAGCCGGGCGGCTGCCCCGCTCGCCCCGTCCAGGGGAGCCGAGAGGGGGCCGCCGAGCAGGGGCACGCCCTCGGCCCTAGCCGCGGCGTCACCGAGGGTGCGCGAGAGGTCCCCACCGGCCGACTCGAGCGTGCGGCCGGGCGCGGCCAGCCTGAGCACCGAGCGGTGCACGGCCTGCCCCAGCCGGATCCACAGCAGCACCCAGGCCAGGACCCCCAGGTCGAGCAGGAGCTGACGCAGGCGCAGCGCGGGCAGGTCGGCGTACAGCTTCATCCGCCGTCTTTGCCCGCATCGGCCGGGTTCAGCGGCGGCATCCTCGCCAGCGAGGGGATGATCAGCCAATGACCGCAACGAGCGACTACGACGCCGTGGTCGTCGGCGGCGGGCACAACGGGCTGGTCGCCGCCGCCTACCTGGCGCAGGCGGGCCGGCGCACCCTGGTGCTCGAGCGCCTCGGCGCCTTGGGCGGCGCCGCGGTGTCCGAGCGGGTCTTCGCCGGCGTCGACGCCCGGCTGTCGCGCTACTCCTACCTCGTCAGCCTGCTGCCCCGGAAGATCCTCGACGACCTCGGCGTGCAGGTCGCGCTCCGGCGCCGGCGCGTGTCGTCGTACACCCCCGTCGAGCGGGCCGGGCGCCCGACCGGGCTGTTCGTCGACTCCGGCGCAGACGACCGTACGCGCGCCTCCTTCACCGCCGTCACCGGCGACCCGGCGGCGTACGACGCGTGGCAGGAGTTCTACGGGCGGACGGCCGCGGTCGCGCCGGGTCTTCCCCACGCTGACCGGCCCGCTGCCCACCCGGGAGGAGCTGCGGCGCGCGGTCGGCGACGACGAGACCTGGGCCGCGCTGTTCGAGCGACCGCTGGGCGAGACGCTGGAGGCGCGGTTCGGCGATGACACCGTGTGCGGCGTGGTCCTCACCGACGGGCTCATCGGCACCTTCGCGGCCGCCGACGACCCGGGCCTGGCGGTCAACCGCTGCTTCCTTTACCACGTCATCGGCGGCGGCACCGGCGACTGGGACGCCCCCGTGGGCGGCATGGGCGCGGTGTCGGGGGCGCTGGCGGAGGCGGCCCGGCGCGCTGGGGCGGAGCTGTGCACCGGCGCCGACGTGCTGGCCGTCGACCCGGGCGGCGAGGTGCACTACCGGCTCGCCGGGGGCGAGGAGCGCAGCGTGCGGGCACGGCACGTGCTGGCGAACATGGCACCCGCCACCCTCGCCCGCCTGCTCGGTGAACCGGCGGCGGACCCAGCGCCCGAGGGCGCGCAGCTGAAGGTGAACCTGCTGCTCACCCGACTACCGCGGCTGCGCGACCCGGCCGCCCGTCCGGAGGAGGCCTTCGCCGGCACCTTCCACGTGCACGAGGGCTACGGGCAGCTGGCGACGGCGTACGCGGAGGCGGCCGCGGGCCGCATCCCGACGCTGCCGCCCTGCGAGATCTACTCCCACTCCCTCACCGACCCGTCGATCCTGAGTGCCGAGCTGCAGGCGGCAGGCGCGCAGACGATGACGCTGTTCGGCCTCCACCTGCCCGCGCGGCTGTTTCGCGAGGACAACGAGCGGGCCCGCGACGCGGCCCTGGAGGCCACGCTGCGCTCACTCGATCGCGTGCTCGCCGAGCCCGTCGAGGAGCTGCTGTGGCGGGGTCCGGACGGTCGGCCCTGCCTGGAGGCGAAGACCCCGCTGGACCTCGAGGCCGAGCTCGGCCTGCCTGGCGGCAACATCTTCCACCGGGAGCTGGCCTGGCCGTACGCCGAGGACCCCGGCGAGGCGGGACGCTGGGGCGTGGAGACGGCCCACGAGCGGGTGCTGATCTGCGGCGCGGGCGCCCGGCGGGGCGGCGGGGTCAGCGGCATCCCCGGCCACAATGCGGCGATGGCAGTCCTGGAGGGACCGGCATGACCGTCAAGGCGGCCGTGTTCGACGTCGGCGGCGTTCTCCAGCGGTCGGCCCGCCTGCCTTCCTCGATGCGTGGCGGGCTCGGCTCGGTCGAACGCAGCACGATTTCAACCTGTCGGTCGAGCAGGTCGACCCGCACGGCCTGCTGGTGACCGGCGGGATCAGCGAGGGGCAGATGCGCCGCCGGTACGTGGACCTGCTCGGGCTGTCCACGCAAGAGGCGGACGAGCTGATGGCTGACATCTGGGACTGGTACTGCGGAGAGCTCGACGAGACGTTGGTCGCGTACGTCCGGGCTCTTCGACCCCCGCTGAAGACGGCAATCCTGAGCAACTCAGGCGACGGTGCCGCCGCGAGGAGCAGCGGCGCTACGGCTTCCCGGACCTCGTGAACGAGATCGTCTACTCCCACGAGGTGGGGCTGGCGAAGCCCGATCCCGCAATCTTTCGCTTGACGTGCGAGCGCCTTTCCGTCGAGCCAGAGCAGGTGGTCTTCGTCGACGATCTGCCGGTCAACGTCGAGAGCGCTGCCCGCCTCGGGATGCAGGCGCTGCTGCACGTGGAGACCGCCGAGGCCATCGCGAGTCTGCACGCGCTCGTGCACCCGGGCTGCTGAGCCCCATTGGCAACCCGTCAGACGGTCACCGCCAGCCCGCTGACGTACATGAGGAGCACTCCGGCGGCGATCCCGCCGATGGTGGCCGGTTGAGGGTTTGCCCGAAGCGGTCCCGCAGGGCCGGTGCGACCTGAGCGATCACCTGAGCGATAGCGCCGACTCCGACGCCGAGGAGGAAGGTGGACAGCTCGCGGTTGTCCACCGTCGCGCCGAGCATCGCGCCGAGGACCGCTGGCGAGCCGGCGAGGAGACCGAGCGCGGCGAGCTGGAGAAGTGAGGGGCGCTCCCTGGCCAGCGGCGCGACGATGGCGATGCCCTCGGTGGTGTTGTGCAGGGCGAACCCGACCACCAGGAACGCTCCCAGCGCCAGCTCACCCACGGCGTAGGCGGACCCGATCGCGAGACCCTCGCCGAGATTGTGCAGGCCGATGCCGACCGCGATCATGACGGCCAGCCGCAGCCCGCCCGCACCGGCCTGCCCGCCGTGTCGTCGCCCGGCCAGCAGGCGGTCGACGGCGGTCAGCGCCAGGAACGCCAGTGCGGCGCCCAGCACGACCAGGGCGGGACCGCCGAAAGCGCCGCCGGAGCCCGCGCCCAACCCGATCGCTTCGATGCTCCCGTCGATGGCGAGATAGGCCAGCAGCCCCACCGTCAGGGCCAGCAGCACCCGCACCGCCGTGGGGCCGGCGCGGCGCAGCACCGGAAGCACGATCATGCCGAGCGCGACGGGAAGAATCCCGACGTACGCGCCCAGCAGGGCCATCAGACCGAGGGGTCCATCACCGGGGGCGGGGGTGGCCACCGCGGCGGAATCTCGTGCTCGATCACGGCGCCGGTGGAGGTGAGCATGGAGACGAGGTAGGGCTGACCGTCCTGCCAGGGATGGTCCAGCCGTACGGTGGCGGTGCCGAGGCGGTTGATGGGGTCGGTGCCGGCGGCGGCGTCGACGAAGGTGTCGTTGACGAACACCTGAGCGATCTGCACGGGGTCCGGCCCGGTGTTCCGTACGGTCACCTCGATCACTCCGGGCAGCAGGACGGTGCGCTCCACGGCGAGTTCCTCGACCGCCGGCCCGTTCCTGTTCGGCAGTGACTGGCCGCCGAAGAGGGCCAAGCCGGCCAGGGCCGCGGCGATGGCCGCGACCGCGGCCACCGCCAGCGCCCACAGGGGTAGCCGCGTGGGGCCCCTGGATCCGACGGACCCGCTGGATTCAACGGCGTCCGGTGCGGTGGCGGAGGCCTTGGCGACGTGCACGTCGGGGATCATCAGTCGCTCACCTCGAAGAAGCCCATCCAGCCCAGGTCGGCGAACTCGGTCTTGTGCGCGTGGAACATGTACCGGCCGGGATGCGGGAAGCGCAGCTCGCAGATGCCGCGCTGACCCTGGGCTTGGACGACCGTGTCGATGAACTCCGCTGGCTCCAGCCGCGTCCGGTCGGGTAGTAGTCGAAGAAGTTCCCGTGCAGGTGGAAGCTGTTGACCGGGTCGTACTCCAGGATGTTGACCAAGTAGATCCGCACCAGCTCCCCGCGTCGTACCCGCACCGGCTCCTGCATGTAGTGGAACGGGATGCCGTTGACCGCGTAGAGCTGGTTGCCCTCCCCGTCGAAGGTGGTGTTGTAGCCGTGCATCACCATCACCAGCTCGTCGGCGGGTGCGCGGTCCTTCGGCGGGCCGACGATGAACGTGCCGTACATGCCGCGGGCGATGTGCTCGGCCAGCGGCCCGACGTGACAGTGGTAGAGGTGCACGCCGAACGGCTCGGCCTCGAAGGTGTAGGTGAAGCTCTCTCCGGGGCTGATCACCCCGCGGCCGACCATCGGCACCCCGTCCATCTCAGCGGGGTGGATGCCGTGGAAGTGCATGGTGTGCGGATGCGAGGAGTCGTTGACGAACCGCACGCGCAGCAGGTCGCCCTGCCGGCAACGCAGCGTCGGACCGGGGATGCGGGAGTTGAACGTCCAGGCGGGGAAGTGCACCCCCGGGGGCCACCTCGACGTCCTTGTCGGTGGCGTGGACGGTCCACTCCCGGACGGTCCGGCCACCCGAGGTCACCGAGACCTGGCCGTAGTCGAAGTCCCGGATGACCTCACTGGGGTGGAAGCCGTTCGCGGCGTGGTCGACCGTGCTGCCCGCGCGGAAGGTCGCACCCTGGATCCCGCCGCCGTGCCCCGGGCTGCGCCCCGGCCCGTGCCCCGGGCCCGTGTGGGCGGTCGCCTGAGGCTTGTCGAGCAACCCTCCGGCGCCCAGGACCGCCCCCGTGGTCCCGAGCAGGGCACCGCTGACCAGAAACCGCCGCCGTGACGGCGGCAGGGCCGCCGGCGTGCTCGCGGAGTTCGGTGTCGGCACGCTTCCATGCATGAGGAAATCTCCTTGAGCTCAATGGCGTACCTCACCGCCGGGCAGCTTTCGCAAAGCCGCGCGACAGGCAACCATCAGCCCGTTGATCGTTGCGGCTCTGGCGTCATCAGCACGATCGCGTTCCGGTGCCGACCCCGGAACGTACGGGGGCGGCCGGGCTCGGCGCTAAACCTCAAGCGGGAAAGCTGGCGGGGGCGGTCTCGTCCGCCTTGCCCTGCCCGCCGCCGTCCAGAGCGAGCAGGTCGAAAGGTCCTGCGTCGCCCAGCTGGCGCCAGTGCCCGTGCAGCACGGTGACGTCCGGTACGTCGGCGAAGACCTCCCTGGCCAGGCCGACCAGCTGCGCGTCCCGCTCGATGCTCACCACCTGCACTCCGTCGCGGCGGCCGCTGGCCAGCCAGGCCAGGCCCACCCCGCAACCGGTGCCGGTCTCTCCGATCGTGCCGCTGGCGACCCCGCCGGCGAGCAGCTGCAGCAGCCGGCCGTGGGAGGGCAGACAGGACAGCGGAAAGCCGACCTCCAGCGCCACCCTGGCCGCCGCTCCTACCAGGGGCGGCAGGTCCACGAGTCCTCGGTAGGCGTCGGTGCCGGTCCTGGACATGAGGAGCGGTCTGCCGATCCACTCGTTGCCGTCCGCGTCCCCCCACGTCCACTTGCGAATACCGCCTGGGGTGTCGGTAGTGCGGCCACCAGGCATGCTGTCGCGGATGGATCGCCTCTCGTTCCTCCGTCTGCTGGAGTCGGATGGCCGGGTGCTGCGCGCCGCCGCCGAGCGCGATCCAGCAGCGGCGGTGCCGACGTGCCCCGGTTGGACGGTCCGCGACGTCGTCGAGCACACGGCCGAGGTCTACGAGCACAAGATCGCTTGCATTCGCCTCGGCGGTCCTCGGCCGGACCCCTGGCCGCCCAACTGGCCGGCAGACCGAGATCCGCTCGCCTGGTTCGCCGACGCGCATGGCCGGTTGCTCGACCTGCTTCACGACACGGACCCAGCGACCCCGTCGTGGACGTGGTGGCCGCCCGACCAGAGCGCCGGCTTCTGGGTTCGGCGGATGGCGCAGGAGACCGCGGTGCACCGCACGGACGTGCAGAGCGCGTACGACGCCATGACCCCGGTCGATCCCGCGCTCGCGGTCGACGGCGTCGACGAGGTGCTGCACCTGATGCTCGCCGGTGACTGGAGCGAGGACCCACAGCCCGACTCGGTGGGCACGATCGTGGTCGCGACGGGCGGGCGGACCTGGCGGATGGCCCTCGAGTCGGACCACGTGGGCGTCACCGACGAGGACGCCGTAGCCGCTGCTCGCGTCGACGGGGACCCCTCAGAGTTGCTGCTCTGGTTGTGGGGCCGTCGACCTCAGTCCGTGGTCCGGACCGGTGGCGACGAGGTGATGATCCGCCGGCTCCGCGAACGCCTGGCGCTCGCCACCCAGTAGCACGCGCCCCGCGGCCGCCGCTGATGGTTGTCTTGCCGGTCGAGGGATTCGCAGGTCGGAGTGCGGCGGGCCGTCGGAGGGAGGAATCGATGGACGACCAGGAGCCCGGCCTGCCGCTGGTGCACCTGCTGCGCGGCATCACGGTGGAGCTCGATCTGCTCGGCGCCGGATTCGCCCGACTGCACAAGCTGCACCCGACCGACGTACGCGCCCTGATCGCCCTGCTCGACGCCGGTCGGGCGGGCATCACCCTGACCCCTGGGTGGCTGGCCCAGCAACTGGGCCTCGACTCCTCCTCCGTCACCGCCCTGGTCGACCGCCTGGAGAGGCTCGGCCATCTCCGGCGACGCCCCGACCCGGGAGATCGTCGCCGGGTCCTGCTGGAGGTCCAGGAGCAGGCGATGACCCTGGGATGGTCGTTCTTCGGCCCGCTGATCATCGAGATGGCGACCGCGATGCGATCCTTCGACGAGTCGGAGCTCGCGACCATTCGTCGGTTCCTGCAGGAGATGACCCGGGTGGTGGTCGCGAGCCGGCGAGGACAGGACGAGGAGGAGGCGACGAGGTGACGCTCCCGGTCGCTCTTCTTCCGGCGTCGCGATGCGCCAAAGCCCACGGGCAGCGATTCGGAGTGCCCCGGGCCGGGGACTAATCTGAGGCTCCTCAAGCCTGACCGTCGTGCGGAAGCGGAAGAAGGCGATCCCGCCGTGTCACAGCCCTCTCACAGCAACAACCCGCTGGCTGTCTTCGGCCCCAACGAGTGGCTCGTCGACGAGATGTACCAGCAGTACCAGCGCGATCCGGAGTCGGTCGACCGCGCCTGGTGGGACTTCTTCGCCGACTACGACCCCGAGGCTGCAGACGGCGAGGGCAACGGCCAGACGTCCGAGCGGGCCACGGGCGCGCCGACGAACGGGGCGGCCGTCGCGGCCGGCAAGCCGAACGGGTCGCCCAGCGCCCCGACCGCCACCGCGAGCCCGTCAGCAGCGGCGACCGACGACGCACCGT
>JALYMT010000207.1 GCA_030773555.1 Actinomycetota bacterium
GACGTGGGCCGGGCCGTGCGGCTGGCCCGCGCGGTGGACGCCGCCGCCCTCGCCCTCGCGGTCGCCGCTGTGCTCGCGCGGGGACCGCGGTGAGCGGCGCCCTGCTGGTCGCCGGCACCACGTCGGATGCGGGCAAGAGCGTGCTGGTCGCCGGCCTGTGCCGCTGGCTGGCCCGTCAGGGCGTCAAGGTCGCGCCGTTCAAGGCGCAGAACATGTCGCTGAACTCGATGGTCACCCGCGACGGCGGCGAGATCGGCCGCGCGCAGGCGATGCAGGCCGCGGCCGCGCGGGTGGAGCCCGAGTCGGCGATGAACCCGGTGCTGCTCAAGCCCGGCAGCGCCACCCGCAGCCAGGTCGTGCTGCTCGGGCGCCCCATCGGCGAGGTCGGGGCGATGGACTACCGCGACGTGAAGCCTCGCCTGCTCCCGCCCGTCCTCGACTGCCTCGCAGACCTGCGCTCGCGCTTCGACGTCGTCGTCTGCGAGGGCGCGGGCAGCCCCGCCGAGATCAACCTGCGCGACCGCGACCTGGCCAATATGGGCCTCGCCCGGGCCGCCGGCCTGCCCGTGCTCGTCGTCGGCGACATCGACCGCGGCGGGGTCTTCGCCTCGATGTTCGGCACGCTCGCGCTGCTCTCCCGCGATGACCAGGCGCTGGTCGCCGGCTTCGTCGTGAACAAGTTCCGCGGCGACCCCGCGCTGCTCGCCCCCGGCCTCGACCTGCTGCACGGGCTCACCGGCCGGCCCACGTACGGCGTCCTCCCGTACGTCGGCGGCCTGTGGCTCGACGTGGAGGACTCCCTCGACCTCGAGCACGACCGGGGCGAGTCGGCGGGGCCGATCGGCGAGGACGTGCTGCGGATCTCGGTGGTGCGCCTGCCGCGGCTGAGCAACGTCACCGACCTCGACGCGCTCGCCGCCGAGCCCGGTGTCGTGGTGCGCCTGGCGACCCGCCCCGAGGAGCTCGCCGACGCCGACCTGGTCGTCGTGCCGGGCACGCGCGCGACCGTACGCGACCTCGACTGGCTGCGCTCGCGTGGGCTCGACCACACGTTGCGGCAGCGGGCCGTCGAGGGGCGTCCCGTGCTCGGCATCTGCGGCGGCTACCAGATGCTCGGCGCCGCGATCGACGACGAGGTCGAGTCGGGCGCCGGTCGGGTCGACGGCCTCGGGTTGCTGCCGGTGCGCACGACCTTCGGCCCCGACAAGGTGCTGGCGCTGCCGTCCTACGACCTGCCGGACGGGTCGCGGGTGTCGGCGTACGAGATCCACCACGGCCGCGTCCGGCGCGACGGCGGCACACCGTTCGTCGGGCCGGAGGGGTGCGCGGCCGGCGCGGTCGCCGGCACGGTGCTGCACGGGGTGCTGGAGAACGACGGGTTCCGTCGCTCCTATCTGCAGGAGGTGGCGCGGCGGTCCGGGCGCCGGTTCGTGGTCAGCCCGGACACCTCGTTCGCGGCGTTGCGGGAGCAGCGGCTCGACGTGCTCGGCGACCTGGTGGCCGAGCACCTCGACGGCGACGCGGTGTGGCGACTGCTGGACGCCGGGCCGCCGGGCGGGCTGCCGTTCGTGCCGCCGGGGGCGCGGGAGTCGTCCGAGAGTGCGGGGGAATGCGGACGGCATGAGTGAGCTGCGGGTGCTGCTGGTGGGACTTCCCGGCGTGGGGAAGTCCGAGGTCGGGCGGGCGTTGAGCGCACGCACCGGCTGGCCCTACCTCGACAACCAGCAGCTCCTCGCCCTGGTCACCGACCGGGGATACGACGAGGAGGTGGCCGAGGGCGGGCTCGAGGCGCAGACGCGCATCGACTCGGAGGCGCTGACCGAGGCGGTGACCGCCGAGCCCCCCGTCATCGCGGAGGTGCCGGCCGGGGTGGTCGAGGCGACGTACGACCGGGCGCGGCTGGAGCAGGGCGGCTACGTGGTGTGGGTGTCGGCGCCGCCGCGCGTCGCCGCCGCCCATCTGGGCGACGACGGATCGGACCCGGCGTGGGCGGGAGACGACCCGGTCGCGACGCTCTCCGAGCTGGAGGAGGAGCGCAACGACCTGTACGCCCTGGTCGCGGACCTGACCATCGACGTCAGCGTGCTCTCCCCCGAGGAAGCGGCCGAGCGCGTCCTGGCGGCCTTGGAGGACGAGCAGCTCTACTCGACCGGCTGACCTCGTTACGGTGCGCTCGTGCACCTTCGGATGGAGCGAGTCGCGGACCGACGAGCGGTGGGCGACCTGCACCGAGCGGGCTTCGGCGGCGGCGGCGGGAGCTCGGCCTCCCGCTTCGGCTTCGGCCCGGGCGCGGAGCAGGGCTTCCGCAAGCCGTCGCTACGCATCCCCGACGCCGCCTTCCAAGCCGTGCGGCTCCCGGCGTACGAGCCGTGGATGTCGGGGACCCGGGTCTACTCCGAGATCTTCTGGCGGCACGATGTCGTGGGGCTGCGCTGACGGTCAGGGCCGGACTCCGAGGTGGGGGGCGAGCAGGGTGGCGAAGCGCTCGGGCTGCTGGGTGAAGGGGAAGTGGCCGGCCTCGGGCAGAACCTCCTCGCGGTAGCTGCCGCCCGCGGCGGCGTACGCGTCGAGGACGGCACGCAGCTGGCCGACCATCGGCTGCGGCGGGTGCACGTCGGCGCCGGGCCAGTCGGGTACGACGCCCAGCTGGCCGAGGACGGCCAGATCCAGCGGGGACGTGTCGCCGATGATGGCGTCCCAGTCGCCGCGCACCCAGAGGACCGGCGCCCGGCAACCCGAGGCCGCGAAGCCGGACACGTCGCAGTACCTCGGGGAGATCGCATTGACCACTCCGCGGCTGCCGGGGGCGACGTGTGGCCAGTGCGGGGACTGCGCGACGTCACCCGGGTAGTTGTCGACCCCCACGGCGGTGGCGAGCATCGCGTCGAGGATGGCCTCCTCGTCGCGCACCGTCTCCGGCGAGGGGAAGAACAGCGAGCGGATCACGTTGCGGGGCGACGCCGGATCCTCGGTGCTGCGGTCACCGGCGGCGATGCGGCGGGGCAGCTCGGGGTTGACCGTGCCCGCGCCGGAGCCTGCGAAGTCGTCGTGGACGGGCGTGCCCGCGAGCTCGTGGGTGCCGCCGAAGCCGTACGGCGACATCGGCGCGACGAGGGTCAGCGAGCGCACGTCGGCGGGGAACTCGATGGCGTACTGCAGCACCACCCCGGCGCCCATCGAGTGCGCGACGAGATGGACGGCGCCCAGGTCGAGCGCCTCGACGAGCGCGCGCAGGTCCTCGCTCCAGTCGCGCATCCCGCGGGTCGCGTCGACGGGCTTGCGCTCGCTGGCGCCGTAGCCAGGCAGGTCGACGGCCACGCCCCGCAGCCCCTCGGGCAGGGCCGCGAGCTGCCCGCGCCAGATCAGGCTGCTCGACACGTTGCCGTGCACGAAGACCACCGGCTCGCCCGTGCCGCTTTGGCGGATCGCGGTCGTGCCGCGAGGTGTCCCGATCTGCCGCACGTCCGCCGCGTTGCCCTCGTCCGGCATGCCGCCTCCCTGGTGCCCGACGGCAGCGTAGGGGCAGGGCGCCGAGATCGACCAGGGGGTCGTAGCGCTTCTGCTACGATCAGCTTGTGTCAGCTGCCGAAATTCCTGCTCGCGAGCTGCGCAACGATGTCAGCGCGGTCCTGCGCCGCGTGGAGCGGGGCGAGCGCCTGCGCGTGACGGTCAACGGGCGACCAGTGGCCGAGCTGGTGCCACTGCCCGTTAAGCCTCAGAGCGTGTCCTGGGATCGGTTCCTTCGGGAGTTCACCCAGGCCGATCCGGGTCTCGCTGACGATCTGCGCGAGCTGTTGCCCGACACCACGGACGACCTCCCCCTGCGGTGAGTGCGCCACGGGCTCTGGCTGACACGTCCCTCTTCATCGCCTTCGAGCAGGGGCGGCCGACCCGATCAGAACCCCCGGACGAGCTCGTCATCTCGATCATCACCCTGGCGGAGCTCCGCGTCGGCGTGCTGGCGGCCCGGGATGTCAGGACCCGCGGGCTCCGGATGGCGACTTTGAGCGCGGCGGAGTCTCTGCAGCCGATCACAATCGATGACGCCGTAGGAAGTGCTTGGGCTCGCATGCGCGTCGCCCTCCGCGAGGCGGGCCGGCGCATGCCCGTGAATGACTCCTGGATCGCGGCCACCGCTATCTCTCTGGGAATCCCCGTGGTGAGCCAGGACCACGACTACGACGACGTGCCCGACCTCGACGTCATCTTGATGTGATCGGCCGGCGCGTCGAACGACGCGACCCGGCCTGTCCGGGAGGACGACGGAGAGGAGGACGCCGTGGCAGCGTCCGTGGTGCTCGACCGGATGCGCGTGCTTGCCTTCCGCGCGGCGGTCTCCGGTCTGCACCGCCAGGCGACGCGTGCGTCCGACGTACCGTCGCTCGCGCTCGGCGTGCAGGACAGCCCTCCGGGTTCGGCGCGGCTGGCCTTCGCCGCTCGCACCGCCGCCCCGCCGCCCGGGCAGCCTGATCCCGCCGGCTGGGACGACACGACGTCGGGGGTCAGCGCGGCGTGGACGGTGCGCGGCGCCCCCCACGTCCATCCCACGCCCGACCTGCCCCGGCTCGCGGCGGCGCTGTGGCCGCACGACGACGCGGACGCAGCCTCCCGTCTTGCCTGGAACGCCGCCCGCACCGCCGCGGCGGGCATGTCTCCGCTCGAGGCGGTGCGCACGGTTGCCGGCGCCGTCGCCGAGGCGCTGGCCGAAGTCGGCGAGGGCGCGGGCCTGGCGAAGGGGGCGCTGTCGGCGGCGGTCACGGCCCGGATACCGGCCGCCCTGTCGCCGTACTGCCGCGGCTGCGACGTCGAGCACGTCGGCGAGCAGCTGCTGCGCGTGGCGGCGCTGGCCGGTGGGGCCGGAATCGCCCGGACGGGGCCGCTGGTCCTCGCCCCCGTCGACTCCTGGCCCGGGATTCCGGAGGCGCCCGCGGGCACGGCCGACCTCGTCCGCGCCTACCTCCACCTGCACGCCCCGGCAACGCCGGCCGACGTCCGTGCCTTCCTCGGTACGACGACCACCGTCGTCCGGGCCTGCTGGCCCGGGGACGCGGTCGAGGTCGAGGGTCGGCGCGCCTGGGCGCTGCCGGAGGACCTGGCGGCGCTGCATGACCCGCCCGAGCCGTCCGACGTCCGCCTGCTGCCCCCGCACGACCCGCTGCTGGCCGGGTCGGACCGCTGGCTGCTGCTGCCCGACCCCGCGCTGCACAAGGCCGTCTGGCGCCCGATCGGCAGCCCCGGGGTCGTCCTCGTACGCGGTGCGCCGGCCGGGGTGTGGCGGGCCAAGGCGGCCCGCGCCCGTCTCGACGTCACCGTCGAACCGTTCGAGCCGCTCGACACGCGGGCACAGCGGGATCTCGAGGCAGAGGCCGCACGGGTGGCGGCCGTACGCGGCCTGCCGGCCGCCAGGATGCTCGTGCACAGGGAAGGAACCCGATGAGCGCAGGCCATTCTCCCGAAACGCCCCGGCGGCAGCTGACGAGCTATCTGATGGACATGGACGGCGTGCTCGTGCACGAGGAGCAGATCATCCCGGGCGCCGACCGGTTCATCCGCCAGCTGCAGGACGTCGGCATCCCCTTCCTGGTGCTCACCAACAACTCCCGCTTCACCCCGCGCGACCTGCAGGCCCGGCTGCGCTACACCGGCATCGACCTGCCGGAGCGGGCGCTGTGGACCTCCGCGCTGGCCACCGCGCGCTTCCTCGCCGACCAGCGTCCGGGCGGCAGCGCGTACGTCATCGGCGAGGCCGGGCTGACGACGGCGCTGCACGACGTCGGCTACGTCCTGGCCGACCGCGACCCCAACTACGTGGTGCTCGGGGAGACCCGGACCTACAGCTTCGAGGCCATCACCCGGGCGATCCGGCTGGTGGAGGCGGGCGCGCGATTCATCGCGACCAACCCCGACCCCACCGGTCCCTCGGTGGAGGGCTCGCTGCCCGCCACCGGCGCGGTGGCCTCGATGATCACGAGGGCGACCGGCGTGCAGCCGTACTTCGTCGGCAAGCCGAACCCGCTGATGATGCGTTCGGCGCTGCGGGCGATCGACGCGCACTCCGAGTCGACGGCGATGATCGGCGACCGAATGGACACCGACATCGTCGCCGGCCTCGAGGCGGGACTCGAGACGATCCTCGTGCTGACGGGCATCAGCGGGCGCGCCGATCCCGAGCGCTTCCCCTACCGCCCGAGCCGCGTCGTGGAGTCAGTGGCGGATCTGGAGATCTGATCCCGCCCCCTTCCGGTCGCGGCTCGTCACGCACCGTCGCCGGCGGTGCGGGAACTGTCGTACCTCGCCCCTAACGTCGGCGATGCCGAGGTCGACGATGCGGGACGAAGGAGGACGAGCGGGTGGCTGCGCCGTCGGGGAGCTCGGGAGGCCGGCTCACCAGCAAGATCCTCGTCGCGGCGCTGACGGCGCTCACCGCGGCCGGGCTCGGCCTGATCCAGGCCGGTCTCTGGCAGCCCTCCCGTGGTCAGCGGGCGACGCTGGTCGCGACCGCGGCGCTGGTCGCGTTCGTCACCACCACCGGCGCGGCGGTGGGGGAGTGGCGTTCCCGGCGGGCCGAGGCCAAGCGTGACGACCTGGCCCTGGTGCTGGCCGGCGCGGCCTGGGCCGTGCACGACCTCACCGGCATCGACGTACGCGAGCTCGGGCTGGCCGTCTACCGCGTCCGGCGGCAGCGGCTGCCACCGTTCGGTCGGATCCTGGCCCGGGTCCACCGGGAGCGGGCGGCGCGGCGGCCCACCACCTCCGGTATCGTCTGGCGCCCGGGCATGGGCGTCATCGGGCAGTGCGTCGCCGTCGGCGCCGACGTCGGCCAGGACGTGGGCGCCGACAGCCGGCCGTGGCTCGACGTTGACCCCGAGCAGTGGCCGGAGGTGCCCGAGCACGTGCGGGCCGGGCTGACGTACGAGGAGTTCGCGCACGTCCGCGGCAAGTACCACGTCGTGCTCGCCACCCCGGTCATCGTCGACGCCGGCGCCAGCTCGCGCGTCGTCGGCTGCGTCGCGCTCGACGGGCCGGAGGGGTCCTACGACCTGCTCTGGACGGGCGAGGTCCGCTGGGTGCTCGCGGACACGGCCATCACCCTGCGCCAGTTCGTCCTGGGCGGCTATGGTGGTTGATCACTACTCCCGGTGGGAAGGGTGCGACCATGAGCGCCAGCAGCGCGTCGGGGAAGCCAATGGGTCAGCCCGTGCGTCGGGGCGGCACGCTGCAGTACGCGCCCCCCGTCCGCCGGGCCGGCGGCACGTCGCG
>JALYMT010000208.1 GCA_030773555.1 Actinomycetota bacterium
CGGCCGGCCCGCGCCGCCCTCGGCCCGCTGGGGGCGAGCCACGACCTGTGCCCGGCCGACTGCTGCCCCAACCCGCGCGGCGAGCGCCCCGCGTGCTGCCAGGGCGCGCCCGCAGGCCCGTGAGCTCCGCCCCCGACCTCGGCTCGCTGCTCGACCTCGCCGTCGACGTCGCGCACCGGGCGGGGCGCCTGCTGCTCGACGGGCGGCACGGGCAGGTCGAGGTGGCGGCCACCAAGTCCAGCCCCACCGACGTGGTCACCGCGATGGACCGCGCGTCCGAGCGGCTCATCGTCGAGGCCCTGCAGACCGCGCGCCCCGGCGACGGCGTGCTGGGCGAGGAGGGCGCCGCCGACGAGGGCACCTCGGGCGTGCGCTGGGTGATCGATCCGATCGACGGCACCGTCAACTACCTGTACGGGCTGCCGTCGTGGGCCGTGAGCATCGCCGCCGAGAGCGGCGGCGAGACCCTCGTCGGCGTCGTGCACGTGCCCCCCCTGGTCGAGACGTTCACCGCCGCCCGCGGGCAGGGCGCCCGGCGTGACGGCGTGCCCATCCAGGTGAACCCGGCGGTGGAACTCGACCGGGCGTTGGTGGCCACCGGCTTCGGCTACGAGGCCGGCCGCCGGGCGGAGCAGGCGGCGGTGCTCGCGCAGCTGCTGCCCCGCATCCGGGACGTCCGCCGGGCCGGCGCGGCCGCCGTCGACCTGTGCAGCGTCGCCTGCGGGCGGGTCGACGCCTACTACGAGCGCGGCACCCAGCGCTGGGACATGGCCGCCGGTGCCCTGGTCGCCGCGGAGGCCGGTGCCGTGGTGCGCGGCCTGCACGGCGCCCCGCCCTCGCCGGAGCTCGTCCTCGCGGCGTCGCCCGGGCTGTTCGCGGAGCTGCACGAGGTGCTCGCGCCGCTGGAAACCGCCCGCGCATCCGCCTCCTGATCCACACTGGGGACATGCCGGACATCGTGCTGGGACCGTTGCTGCGCTACGTGGGGGAGCGGCAGGCCACCGTCTGGGTGGAGACCGACGCCGCCTGCACCGTGGAGGTGCTCGGCGCCCGAGCCCCGACGTTCACCGTGCACGACCGCCACTACGCCCTCGTCGTGCTCGACGACCTCGAGCCGGGCACGGTCACGCCGTACGCGGTGGCCCTCGACGGGCGGGTGGCCTGGCCCCCGCCCGACAGCGACCTGCCGCCCAGCGTCATCCGCACCCTCACCCCCGGCGGCAGCTTCCGGCTCGCCTTCGGCTCCTGCCGGCTCACACTGCCCGCCCAGGACGTGAACCCTCCCGGTCACGGCGTCGACGTCCTGCGCGCGGTCGCCGAGCGCGGCGCCCGCGACCCCGCGAGCCTGCCGGACCTCCTGCTGCTCCTCGGCGACCAGATCTATGCCGACGAGATCAGCGAGGACCTGCGCCCGCTCGTGCACGTCCCCGACGGCCGCTCCGATCCGGCGCCGCCCGACGGCTCGGTCGCCGACTTCGAGGAGTACGCGCGGCTCTACGGCGTCGCCTGGGGCGAACGCTGGACCCGGTGGCTGCTCTCAACGGTCCCCACCGCGATGATGTTCGACGACCACGACGTCCGGGACGACTGGAACACCTCCCAGGCCTGGCGGGCGGAGATGCTCGCCCAGCCCTGGTGGTCCCGGCGCATCGGCGGCGCGCTCGCCACGTACTGGATCTACCAGCACCTCGGCAACCTCACGCCGGACCAGCTGGCCGGCGACGACGCGTACGCCCACGTGCGCGCCGCCGACGGCGACGTCGGCGGCTATCTCGACGCGTTCGCCGAGGCCGCCGACCGGGAGCCGACGGGCAACCGGTGGAGCTACGCCCGGGACGTCGGGGACGTCCGGGTCGTCATCCTCGACACCCGGTGCGCACGGGTCGTCGACGAGCACCGGCGCTCGATCACCGACGCCGCCGAGTGGGACTGGGTCGTCGAGCAGGCCAGGGGCGCCCGCACGCACCTGCTCATCGGCAGCTCCCTGCCCTGGCTGCTGCCGCGGCCCATCCACGACGTCGAGGTGTGGAACGAGGCGGTCTGCGGCGGGGCGTGGGGGCGGCGCTGGGCGGGGTGGGGGGAGCGGATCCGCCAGGGCGTCGACCTGGAGCACTGGGCGGCCTTCCGGCGCTCGTTCGAGGCCCTCAGCTCGCTGCTGTGCGACGTCATCGCCCGCCCCGACCCGCCGGCCTCGGTCGTGGTGCTCTCCGGCGACGTGCACTACTCCTACCTCGCCGACGCCCGCTTCGCCGGCGGCACGCGCGTCTGGCAGGTGGTGTCCTCACCGCTGCGCAATCCCCTCGCGGCGTCGCTGCGCTGGGCCAACTCGCTGGCCTTCTGGCGGCTCATCTCCTGGCCTGCCCGGCTCCTGGCCCTCGCCGCCGGGGTGCCCCACCCCCGGCTGCGGTGGCAGGTCGACCGGGGCCCGTGGTTCGACAACGCGCTGGCGACGATCGAGACGCACGGCCGCAGCGCCACGGTGCGCTGGGAGCGCTCGCTCGAGCGCGACGGCGAGGAGCTCGAGGAGCTGGGCTCGGCGGTCCTCGCCTAGGCCAGCCGACCCCCGGTGCGGCACAATGCCCCGCTCGCTCCCGGTTCGGCGGGGGGCGGGCACAAAGTCGCCGCGCGCTGCGTTAGCGAGCGGGCGCGACCGAACGATCGCGGCACTACCCCGGAGGGAAGCCCAGGCATGGCCACCGACTACGATAGCCCACGCAAGACCGAGGACGAGCTCGGCGAGGACAGCATCGAGGAGCTGAAGGCCCGCCGGGTCGACAAGTCGACCAGCACGGTGGACATCGACGAGACCGAGCTCGCCGAGAACCTGGAGCTGCCCGGCGCCGACCTGAGCAACGAGGAGCTCAGTGTCCGGGTCCTGCCGCGTCAGGCCGACGAGTTCACCTGCTCGAGCTGCTTCCTGGTGCACCACCGCAGCCAGCTCGCCAAGGAGACCAACGGGCGCTTCATCTGCAAGGAATGCGCCTGACCCAGCCGACCGGCACGACGGCGCCCGGCCGCTGCCGCGCTCAGGGCGCAGCCCCCCGTCGCGCCGCCTCGATGGCCGCGGCCAGGCGCTCGGGGTGGCGGGTGGAGACGTACCAGTAGGGCGTGGGGTCCACGGCGTCCCGCACGTCGACGACGAGCCCGGTGCGGATCCAGCCCCGGACGAAGTGGTAGGCGCGGGGGTCGAACTCGGCCCCCAGGCGCCGGCGCGCCGGCTCCGCCAGCAGGGGCTGCGGGTGGTCGAGCAGGGTCACCGGAATGTGCGCCCGCCCAGCCCGCAGCTCGCCGCCGGTCACCGAGACCCGCCCCGACCACGCATAGAGAGCGGCGCCGCCGCTGGCCAACCCGAGGAGGAGCAGCAGGGGCGCGACCGCTGGCGGGACCAGCGGCAGCACCGCGGCGACCACGCCGACGACGATCGAGGCCATGAAGGCCCACACCGGCCACGGCGGGAGCAGGCGCTCGGCGTACGTCGGCGGCGGGGACGGCTCGGACGGCACGCTGCCAGCCTGCCGGCCCCGGCAACCGCTACCGTGCGCCCATGTCGCTCCCCGCCGGAGACCGGCCCTTCGACGTCCTCGCCGCCGACCTCGCCGCCGACCAGCTGGCCGCGGCGCCGACCCTGGCCAGCGGTCTCGGGCTGACGGAGTACGACGAGCTGCTGCCCGACCTGTCGGCCGAAGGCATCATCGCCCGCCAGCGCACCGAGGACGAGTGGCTGCGACGCTTCGAGCGCCTGCCCGACGAGCGGCTCGAGCCCGCGGAGCGCATCGACCGCGACCTGGTCGTCATGGCCCTACGCGGGCGCCGCACGATGCGCGACTGGGCCGACTGGCGGCGCAGCGCCGACACCTACGCGGGCGTCGCGCTGCAGGGCGTCTTCGGGCTGCTGCTGCACCGCCTGCGTCCCGAGCCCGAGCTCGCCGCGGCGGTGGCTGCTCGCCTGCGCGGCACCCCCGAGCTGCTGGCCGCCGCCATGGCCAACCTCGACTCCGCCCTCGCCGACCCCACCCTGCTGCGCCGGGCGCTCGCCCAGGTGCGCGCCGGCGCTGCATACGCCCGGTCGGTGCCCGGGGAGTTCGCCGACGAGAAGCTGCGTGGGAGCGTCGCCGAGGCCGGGGAGGTCGCGGCGGCCGCGTTCGAGGTCTTCGCGACCTTCCTCGAGGAGCTCGCCGGTCGGGCGCACGGCGGGTGGGCGATCGGCGAGGAGCGCTACGACGGGCTGCTCCGCGACGCGGAGGGGCTGGGCTACGGCACCCGGGAGCTGCGCGAGCGGGGGCAGGCGGCGTACGACGAGATCGCGGCCGACATGCGGGCCCGCACCCGCGAGCTGCGGGGCCACGACGACTGGCGCACGCTGCTCGAGGAGATCAACGCCGACGCGCCGGGGTCGCCGGAGGAGATGCTCGCCGACTACCAGGCGGCGACCGTGCGCGCCCGGGACTTCTGCGTCGAGCGCGGCCTCGTCTCCGTGCCCCACAGCGAGGCCTGCGTGGTGGTGCCCTCCGCACCGTTCACCCGCGGCATGCTCGCCGTCGCCCACTACATCCCGCCGCCGCCGTTCTCGGGACGCAACGTCGGGCACTTCTTCGTCCCCTATCCCCCGGAGGGGTTTACTCCGGAGCAGGTGCGCCAGCGCCTCGCCACGAACAGCCGCAGCGGGCTGGTCTCGATCGCGGTGCACGAGTCCTATCCCGGACACCACTGGCACTTCGCCTGGATCGCGGCCCATCCGGTACGCCCGCTGCGCGCGCTGTTCGGCTCGACGTACTTCGTCGAGGGCTGGGGTCTCTACAGCGAGGACCTCATGCGCGAGCAGGGCTTCTTCGAGACCCCGCAGCAGGAGCTCTGCCAGCGGGACATGCGGCTGTTCCGGGCGGCCCGCATCATCGTGGACACCTCGCTGCACCTCGGCGAGATGAGCGTCGAGGAGGCGGTGGAGTTCATGTCGACCCGAGCGTCGCTCTCACCCGAGACCGCCCGCGCGGAGGTGCTGCGCTACTGCGCCTGGCCGACGCAGGCGGCGTCGTACCTGACCGGGGCGCTGGAGATCGCCCGCATGCGGGAGCGCTGGCTCGGTGAAGGCCGGGGTGAGCTGCGCGACTTCCACGACGCGGCGACGGGGTCGGGACGGCTGCCGATCGCGCTCGTGGAGCGGGCGGTCTTCAGCTAAGGGCAGCGGGGGAGCCGGGGTCAGCGCACCCGCCACGCCACCGGCTTGGTCCGGAAGTCGGGCTCGTACAGCACGGCACCGAGCGAGCCGCCCTTGGGCACCAGGAAGACGCTGCACTCCGTCTGCGAGTCGCCCTTCTTCAGCACCGCTGCCTTCTCCCCGGCCGGGCAGGCCGAGAGTCCGCTGATGATCAGCTTCTGGGCCTCGTCACCCGCGGTGTCGGCGGCGGAGAGCTTCACGTTGAGGAACGGGTAGCGCAGGCTGCTGCCGCCCTGGTGCCGGTAGTCCACGGTGACGTAGTAGGGCGTCGAGGCCTTGGCGGTGGCGTCGAGCCGGAAGCCCTCGAAGTCGTCGAGGCTGCCCTGCTTCACCGCCCGGGGCGTCACCTGCAGCAGCGCCTTCTCGTCGAGGGTCTCCGAGCGGACGAGCACCGACTCGCCGATCGCGAGGACACTGCCGGGTGGGATGAGCGCGCCGCTCCCCGAGGCTCCCGAGCTCTGCACCGCGTCCGGGGAGGCGGCCGGGCTGCTCGGAGCTCCCGAGGGAGCCGAACCCGACGAGGGCGAGCCCGAGGGAGTCGGGCCGGACGGCACCGATGCGGGGGCGGAGGAGATGGCGGACGGGCTGGGCGCGGGGGAGGAGGTGGCGAAGCTCGGTGTGACCGATGGCGTCGCCGTGGCGGGCGTTGCCGCGGCTGGCGGGCTGGCCGGCGCAGCGGCGCCGTCCCGCTCGGAGGTTCCGCAGCCCGCCGAGACCAGGGTGGCCCCGAGCAGGACGGCGAGCGGGTACGGGCGGACGCAGGCGCATGCAGGAATTGCTTGCGTGGGGGGACGAGCGGGAAGAAGTGCGCGCAGTATGCCCCGATCGTCCCCGCGGTGCGGAAGGAATGCTCGAGTCGTTCCGCACTCACCGGTAACCGTCCGAACGCGTTGGGTGAGTTGCGCCGTCGGCCGTACTTCGAGCCGCTTCTCCACGTATAGGGGGCAGAGTCCGGTCCCCTGCCCGGGCCCCCGTACGAGGAGTGCACGATGCGTGTGCAGAAGTTGGCCCTGTCGTCCCTGGTCGTCGTCCCGCTCTCGCTCACCACCGCGATGTCCCCGGCCGCCGCAGCTCCGGCCACCACCGTCTCCGTCCCCACCACCGTCTCCGTCCCCACCGCGATCTCCACCAGTGAGATCCGCGAACTGCAGCAGCGCCTGAACTGGGCGGGCATGGGTCCCGTGCGCGTCACCGGCACGGTCGACGCCCGGACGAAGGGGGCGGTCAAGCACTTCCAGGAGAAGTACCTGCTGAGGCGCACCGGCACGCTCAACGCGGCGACCCGGGCGAAGCTGCGCGCCGTCACCGCGAACGGGACCGGCATCGACAAGCGCTGCAAGCGCCCAGGCAAGGTGATCTGCGTGAACAAGAAGCTGCGGCTGATGCGGGCCATGAAGGACGGCAAGGTGCTGTGGAGCAACGACGCCCGCTTGGGCAGCGCCCGCACGCCGACGCGCAACGGCAGCTTCACGGTGCAGCGCAAGAGCCGTCACCACGTCTCGAACCTGTACGGCAGCAGCATGCCCTTTGCGCTGTTCTTCTCCGGCGGGCAGGCCGTCCACTACTCCGCCGACTTCGACGCGAAGGGCTATCGCGGCGCCTCCCACGGCTGCGTGAACCTGCGCAACGCTCCGGTGCCGAGCGCCTCTTCGACTGGGCCCCGGTCGGCACGCGCGTCGTGGTGTACGCCGGCTGACGCCCGGCTGGCTCCTCGCACCTCTAAGCCCTGCCGGGGGCGGGCACCTGCTCGCCCTCGGTAGGGTCGGGCGGTGAGTCGCGCCCTCTCGACCGTGCCGCCGCCCACGGCGATCCGCCCCCGTCGGCACGCGGACGCACCGACGCCCGGAAGCACGATCGAGAGCCACTACGCGCACTGCTTCGGCTGCGGGCCCCGCCATCCGCACGGCCTGGACATGGTGGTGACGGCGGGCGAGGACGTCTCGGTGCTCGCGGAGTTCGTCGTGAGCCCGCAGCACCAGGGGGCGCCGGGACTGGCCCACGGCGGCCTGCTCACCTGCGCGTTCGACGAGGCCCTCGGCGCCGTGCAGTGGATGCTGCGCCGTCCGGCGGTGACGGGCCGGCTCGAGACGGACTTCCTGCGTCCCGTGCCGGTGGGCTCGCGACTGCACGTCACCGCCCGCGCCACCGCCATCGACGGCCGCAAGGTCTACTGCGAGGCGAAGGGCCGGCTCGGCGACGAGGCCGGGCCGCTCGCGGTGCAGGCTGCCGCGGTGTTCGTGCAGGTCGAGCTCGAGCACTTCTTGCGGTACGGACGGGCAGCGGAGGTCGCTGCAGCGCGCGCCGACCCGATCGTGCGCCGCCAGCTCGAGGCCTTCGATGTCAACCCCTGACCACGAGGTGGGCGGCCTCGATGTGCTCGTCACCCGGCTCGACCCCGGTGTTCCGCTGCCCGCCTACGCCCATGCCGGCGATGCCGGCGCCGATCTCGTCACCACGGTCGATGCCGAGCTGGCACCCGGTGCGCGCCAGGTGCTGCCCACCGGCCTCGCGCTCGCCCTGCCCGAGGGGTACGCCGCGTTCGTGCACCCGCGGTCGGGGCTGGCCGCGCGGTGCGGTGTCGCTCTGGTCAATGCGCCGGGCACGATCGACGCGGGCTATCGTGGTGAGATCCGCGTTGTTGTGGTGAACCTCGATCCCCACGAGCCCGTCGTGTTCCGCCGCGGCGACCGGGTCGCCCAGCTCGTCATCCAGCGGGTCGAGCGGGCCCGGTTCGCCGAGGTCGAGCGGTTGCCGGACTCGCCGCGGGCGGGGGACGGCTTCGGCTCCACGGGCGGGGCCAGCGCGTTCGTCGCGTCGCCTGCCGCGGCCGCGAGCTCCCCCACCCCCGCTTCTCCAGGAGGGCCCTGACCATGTTCCGACGTCGACGCGCGAGCACCGACGAGGGTCCCCCCGCGCCTACTGAGGACCAGACCGACACCGAGCCGGACGGCTCCGCCGCCGCCGATGTCTCCCGGGGGGTGCAGGCCGACGCTGCGCTCGACCGGGCCGCGGGTCCGTGGGACCTCAGCGAGGTCGACGATCCCGGCGCGGGCGGCGAGCGCCTGCACCTCGGGTGCCTGTGGATGCCGGGCGTCGAGGGCATGGAGCTACGCCTGGAGGTCGACGAGCAGACCCAGCAGATCGTGGCGGTGACCGCCATCGTTGCCGACGGTGTCCTGCAGGTGCAGGCCTTCGCCGCGCCGCGGACCACCGGCATCTGGGGCGACGTGCGCGCCGACATCGCCCAGGCGATGACGGCCCAGGGAGGAGGGGTGTTCGAGCGGCAGGGGCCGTTCGGGGCGGAGCTGCTGGTCCAGCTGCCCGGACGGCTCCCCGACGGCACGCCCGCTTTGCAGGCCGCGCGCTTTCTCGGCGTCGACGGCCCGCGCTGGTTCCTCCGCGGAGTCCTCAGCGGGCGGGCCCTCGAGGACGAGGACGTCGCCGCCGCCCTCGAGCAGATCTTCCGCCAGATCGTCGTGGTCCGCGGGGACGCCCCGATGGCGCGGGGGGAGATGCTCGCGCTCACGCTCCCCCCGCAGGCCGGCCCCCCTCCGGGGGCCCAGCAGGCGGCGGCCGGCAGCGGCGAGGAGCCGGCCGACGACTCGGATGCCGGGGACGCAGGCGAGCGCCCCGCGCTGCGACCGTTCGAGCGGGGCCCGGAGATCACCGAGGTGCGGTGACGGTCGCGGTAGCCTCGGAGCATGCCCAGGTCGGCGGGGGTCGGATCGGATGAGCGGCACGGGGTGCTGCGGCGTGCCCTCGCTCGGCTGACGAGCAGCGACGAGGAGCTCGAGGCCGCCGAGCTGCGAGAAGACGTCGCCGAGGCCGGTGCCACCCCGATCGCAGAGCTGCACGACCGCCAGCGGGTGTGCGTCAGCGGCACCCTCCGGGCCGTGACGTTGCGTCCGCGAGCCGGCGTCCCCGCCCTCGAAGCGGAGCTCTACGACGGCACCGGCGCCCTGGCGATCGTCTGGCTCGGCCGCCGACGCATCCCGGGCATCTCCTGCGGGCGCCAACTGGTCGCTCAGGGTCTGGTCAGCTCGTCCGAAGGTCGGCCGGTGCTGTTCAATCCCCGCTACGAGCTGCGCGCGGGCGTCGGGGAGTGATCGACCCGAACCGCCCACCGCCGGGGACGCTGGCGCGGGCGGCGACCGGCGAGGCCTTCTCGGCTCTCGATGCCGTCGGTGGTCGTCGCGGCATCGTCGAGAGCGTCGTGCCCGGCGTGCTGTTCGTCCTCGTGTTCACCGCGACCCGGCAGCTGCCGTGGGCGCTGGTTGCCGCTGTCGGCGCCGCCGCCGCCTTCAGCGTCGCCCGGCTGGCCCGCCGCGACACCGTGCAGCCCGCCGTGGCCGGCTTGGTCGGCGTCGCGGTCTGCGCTCTCGTCGCCCGCCGCACCGGCCGGGCCGAGGACTTCTACCTGCCCGGCCTCTGGGTGAACGGCGCGTACGCGGTGGCCTATGTGGTCTCGATCCTGGTCCGCTGGCCGATCCTCGGCGTCGCGGTGGGCTTTATGACCGGTGAGGGGACGGCGTGGCGCCGCGACCCGGCCCGGCTGCGCGCCTACAGCCAGGCGAGCTGGGTGTGGGTCGCGATGTTCGCCCTGCGCCTGCTGGTGCAGTGGCCGCTCTACCTGTCGGGATCGGTGACGGCCCTGGGCATCGCCCGGGTGGCGATGGGCCTGCCGATGTTCGCCCTCGCGGCCTTCGTGTCGTGGCTGATCCTGCGCCGGGTGCCGCTGGCGCACGACGACCCGGTGGGGCCCGGCACGGGCACGAGGGGCCTGCCGACGGAGCGCGAGCCGGGCTGCTGAGGCGTCGTGCCCCGAATCGGCCTTTCGAGGGGCTAGACCGCGGCGGGCTCGCCGGCCCTCGCGGTCGAGCGCTTGGGCTGTCGAGTCACCCGCGCGCTCGTCGACGTGGTCAGCGGCTCGAGCTCGGCGGCCTTGCGCAGCTGAGCCAGCGCCTGCGCCAGCAGGCGCGACACGTGCATCTGGCTGACGCCGACGCGCTCGGCGATCTGGCTCTGGGTCAGCTCGTGCACGAACCGCATCTCGACGATGAGCTGCAGCCGCTCGGGCAACTGCTTGAGCGCGGGTCGCAGCCACGAACGGTCGTCGACCCGCTCGAATCCCGCCTCGGCCACGGCCGGCTCCCAGGCGGGGCCTTGGGCGTCGGTGAGCCGCTCGAAGGAGTCGGCGGACCAGGCCTGCTGGGCGCCCAGCGCCTCGACCAGCGAGGTCTCGCTGACCTCGAGCGCCGCGGCCAGCTCGGCGACGGTGGGGGCGCGTCCCAGCCCCTGGCTGAGGCGGTCGCGGGTCGCGGTGGCCTGGAGCCAGAGGTCCTGCAGCCGCCGCGGCGGCCGGACCGACCAGCAGCGGTCGCGCAGGTGGTGCTTCAGGTGCCCGGTGATGACCGTGGACGCGTAGGCCGAGAAGGGCACGCCGCGGCCGGGCTCGAAGCGGCGGGCCGCCTCGACCAGGCCCAGCCGGGCCACCTGGACGAAGTCTTCCCGGGTCTGCCCGGCGGGGGTCAGGCGGCGGGCGATCCGGTCGGCGAGCCCCAGATGTTCGGTGACCAGCCTGTTGGTGTCTGTGACCGCGGCGCCGGCGCCTTCGCCGGTCGCGGTCGCTTCGGCGGCGGGCGCACCGGCGACGACCGGTAGGTCGGCGGCCTGCTGAGCGGGCGCTTCGCCTCCCCGCGCAGGCGGAACACCGACCCCGCCCCGGGTGTACTGCAGGGCGGTGCACATGTCGAGAACGCGGACGGAATGAACGAGCACGGGCCCTCCGGGACGGTGTCTACGGCCACGGCGGTGGGGGCTGCGGCTGAAGTCCGGCGGCACGTTGCTTGACCACCTTGATCTCCAACGTACCCATGGATGCGGCCCCGGCAAAACAGTTCGGGGCGACTATTCCCCGAGGACGACCCGCGGCCGGGCTCGCGGGTCCAGCCACCGGACGAGCCAACCGGCGTCGCTCGTCGCCACCTGCACGCAGCCCTGCGTCGGATGCCACGGATCCTTCGCCGGCGGGGAGTGCAGGAAGATGCCCGAACCCTTGCCCGGTACGGGCGCAGCCCCCCGACGCGGAGTCAGCCGGGGATTGTTCCAGCCGATCCAGAAGCCGTAGCGCATCGCGGGCCGAGCGCCGTCGCGACGCCCCCGCTCCTCGTACCAGGTGTTGTAGAGCGGTCCCGGGACGTCCGAGACCACGGTCGTCGGCTTGCGGCGCCGCCAGGGCATCCGGATTCCGGAACCGGTCGCGTCGGTGGAAAAGGTGGTGACGATGCGGTAGGTGCCCAGCGGGGTGCGGCCGTCACCGGCGCGCTGCTTGCCGAAGCCGTGCGGCCCGATGACGGCGCGCACCGCCTCCTCCCCACCGTCGATGCGGGCCCGCCGCCACTGCTCGTCGGGGCCCCGCTCCCAGGCCTCCAGCTGGGCGCAGTAGACCTCGCGGCACCAGCGCTCACTGGCGACGACGCGGACGGCCTGGCGGGTGTCCGCCGGCAGCCGCCGCACGCTCGCGGGCACCGCGACGGTGGCC
>JALYMT010000209.1 GCA_030773555.1 Actinomycetota bacterium
CCGGGGAGGTGCCCGACCCGGCTCCGGCGACGACCGGACCGAGCGGGCACCCCGCTCCCAGCCCCGGGAGCGCGTACGCACCCGCGAGGCGCGCTCGGCTACCGACCCCATGCCCGAGATCTCGGCAGCGGGACCCGAGGCGAGCGGGCAGACGGCACCTGCCGAGGGCGGCGCCCGGCGCCGGCGGCGCCGCGGTGGGCGTGGGCAGGCGACGGGATCCGGTGACACCGCGGTGGCGGAGGCGGCCCAGACCGAGGCCTGAGCGTGCGGCTGCTGCTGATCTCCGACACGCACGTCCCCCGGCGCGCGCGCGACCTGCCCGCCGAGGTGTGGGCCGAGGTCGAACGCGCCGAGGTCGTGCTGCACGCCGGCGACTGGGTGGCGCCCACCCTGCTGGACGCCCTCGAGGAGCGCGCCCGGCGCCTCGTCGCGGTGTGGGGCAACAACGACGGCGACGAGCTGCGCCGGCGGCTGCCGGAGGTGGCGCGCTGCGAGCTCGGCGGGCTGCGGTTCGGCGTGGTCCACGAGACCGGGCCGGCGCAGGGGCGGGAGCGGCGCTGCGCCGCGGCCTATCCCGACCTCGACGTCCTCGTGTTCGGACACAGCCACATCCCCTGGGACACCACGACTCCCACCGGCCTGCGCCTGCTCAACCCCGGATCACCCACCGACCGGCGCCGCCAGCCCGCCTGCAGCTACCTGACCGCCGAGCTGGCACGTCCCGGCCTCGGGGTCCAGCTCCATCGCCTGCCCCCGCGCTAATCTCGCTCGGTGAGCAGGCCACCCACCCTCCTGCTGCCCTCGGTGGCGCGTGCGGCGCAGCTGGACACGCCGCGCGGCCGCTTCGCGGCCCTCGACGCCCGACCCGCGCGCCAGGCCGCGGGCACCGCCCTGCTGCTGCCGGGCTACACCGGCTCCAAGGAGGACTTCCTCGCCGTCCTCGCCCCGCTCACCGAGCAGGGCTATCGCGTCGTCGCCGTCGACCTGCGCGGGCAGTACGAGTCGCCCCCCGCGTCCGGCCCGGAGGCCTACGCCCTCGGGGAGCTCGCAGCCGACGTGCTGGTGCTCGCGGAGCACCTGGGCGACGGGCCCGTCCACGTGCTCGGGCACTCCTTCGGCGGGCTGGTCGCCCGGGGGGCCGTCCTCGAACGGTCCGCCGCGTTCCGCTCGCTCACCCTCCTCGGATCGGGGCCCGCCGCCATTCCCGGCCCGCGCGCCGAGCGGCTGCGGCTGCTCGTCGCCGCGCTGCCCCACCTGGACATGACCGAGATCCGTGACCAGATGGAGGCGCTCGAGCGGGCCGACGGCCGGCAAGTCCAGTCGGCCGAGATCGAGCAGTTCCTGCGCGCGCGCTTTCTGGCCAACTGCTCCGACGGCCTGCTGACCATGGGCCGCCAGCTGCTCGACGAGCGTGACCGCACCGCCGAGCTGCTCGCCACCGGCGTGCCCGTGCACGTGGTCTACGGCGAGGCCGACGACGCCTGGCCGCCGCACGAGCAGGCCGACATGGCCCGCCGGCTGGGCGCCCGCGGGGCGGTCGTCCCGCGCGCCGCGCACTCCCCCGCGGCCGAGCGCCCAGCGGAGACGGCCGCGGTGCTCGCCGCCTTCTGGCAGGACGTCAACGCGGACGGAGTGCAGCCCCGGTCGTAGTGCCGGGTCACCTGCCGACAGCCGGGGTGGCGGGCATCGGGCCCTGGACGGGGAGGTCCGCGACGACCGGCGGCGTACGTCCGGGCAGGTTCTCGAGGGGGCCCGGACGGCCGAAGTGCCAGCCCTGGCCGAAGCCCACGCCGAGCGCGAGGAGCGCGACAGCGTCCGCCGCTGTCTCGACGCCTTCGGCGACGAGGTGGGCGTTGCAGCCGTGGTCGAAGTCGACCAGCGAGCGGATCAGGTTGGCCAGGACCGGGTCGGTGCTGACCCCGTCGACGATGCTGCGGTCCAGCTTCATCACGTCCGGGGTGGTGATCACGATGCGGCGGCTCGGCCTCCGAGCGCTCCTTGCCCATCGGTCCCCTCCTCCCCGGATCGACCGACGCCTCCCGACTCGTTGTCTATCGACGGCAGGCGGGCTCTGCTTCACCTGCGACCGGTCCCCCCGACCCGGGCTGCCCGCCGGAGCGGGCCGTGCGATCCTGGTCGGAATGTCCGAGACCCTGCCCGATGCCGGTCTCTTCGGGCCCGACAGCATCACCTGGAGAGTGCACGCCGACCCGCTCGTCGGGGTCGCCGGGATCCGCGCACTGTTCCTCCAGGCCCTCCACCCGGTCGCCATGGCCGGCGTCGCCTCGAACTCCGCCTTCCGCGACGATCCGTGGGGACGGCTGGCGCGTACGGCCGATTACGTCGGCACGGTCAGCTTCGGTGGCACCGACGAGGCGCTGCGCGCCGCCGCCGCCGTCCGCGGGGTGCACCGGCGGGTCCGTGGCACCGACCCGCACACCGGCCGCGCCTACCGTGGCAGCGACCCGGACCTGCTGCTCTGGGTGCACGCCGTGCTGGTCGAGTCGATCCTGTCGGTCACCACCCGCGGCGGGCTGGCGCTCACGGCGGACGAAACGGACGCGTACGTGGCCGAGCAGGCCCTGCTCGCCGAGCTCGTCGGCGTGCCGCACGGCGAGACCCCCGAGGACGCGGCGGCGCTGCGGGCCTACCTCGAGGGCATGCGGCCCCAGCTGGCGGCGACCGAAGCCGCTCGGGAGGCCGCCCGCTTCGTGCTGCTCCCGCCGATGCCGGTGCCCGTGCAGGTGGTCACGCCGGCGCGGCCGGCGTGGGCGACGCTCGCCGCGCTCGCCTTCGCGTGCCAGCCCGCCTGGGCGCGGCGGACGTACCGCCTGCCCGCGACCGGCCCGACCGACCTGGCTACCGACGTGGGCACGACGGCAGCGCTGCGCGCCCTGCGCACGACGCTGCTCGCAGTGCCGGCCGCCGTACGGGAGGGGCCCCACCTGCGCGCTGCCCGCGCCCGCCTCGCCCCCGCCTCCTGACCGCCGTCAGGCGAGTTCGCGCCGGTGCCGGCGACCCCTCTCGGTGATCGACATCGACGTTCCGCGCCGGGCGCACGGCGGGTCGCCCGCGAAACTTCGAAGTGAATCACGAAGCAGAAGCTCGGAAGCGACCGCGGTGCACAGCACGCCCAGCACGACCATCGCCGCGGTCACCCGCGCGCTGGGCGGCGCGCTCGGCGCGGTGAGCACTGCGGCGGGCAGCAGCAGCAGGGTGGTGAGGACAGGCCGGCGCTGATCATGGCAAGCGGAGGCACGTCGGCGAGACTGCGCTTGATGAGCAGCGCGCCGCCCGCGTAGCAGACGGTGGCGCCGAGGATGGCCAGCGCGCCGAGGAGCTGCGCGGGCTCGGCGCCGACGTCGAAGCCGAGCAGCACGAGCACCCCGGAGAGCCCGACGGCCAGTCCGACCAGCCGCGACCCGGTGACCCGCTCGGTGGGGTCGAGCCGCAGCGCGAGCAGCGCCACGAACAGCGGCACCGCCGCCACGAGCAGTCCGGCCAGGGAGGAGGTCACGTGCTGCTCCCCGTACGCGATGAGCACGAACGGTGCGGTGATCTCGACCAGCGCGAACGCCACCACCAGGTGCCAGCGGTTCCGCAGGGCGCGCAGCGCGCCGGACCGCCAGGCCAGGGGCAGCAGGACGAGGGCGGCCAGCCCGGCGCGGACAGCGACGACGACGAAAGGTGACAGCTCGGCCACGGTGATCCGGATGAGCAGGTAGGGCACGCCCCACAGCAGGCTCATCGTGGCGAGCGGCAGCCAGCCTCGACGCGTCATGCCAGGAGCATCCCAGCGACCCGCCGAGCCGGCGAGGAGGCCACGATCCGTTATTCCGGCGCGAGGACGGCGCGGGCGGGTGCTCCGTCGGCTCCTACCACCGGCAGGGGCAGACAGGTGAGGGCATAGCGCCCGGGAGCCGCACGGCGCAGGTCGAGCGCCTCCACCACGGCGACGCCGGCTCCCAGCAGGGCGACGTGCGTAGGCGCCGGGTCGCCGTACGGGGCCACCGACAGGTAGTCGATCCCGACGAGGCGCACCCCCCGCTCGACCAGCGCGCGCGCCCCGTCTTCGGAGAGCGCGACGAAGTCCTCGACGAAGCGGGGCGAGTCCCACAGCCGCGAGTTGCGGGTGCGGAAGAGGACGCGCTCGGCGTCGACCGGGATGTCGAGGGCGTCGACCGCGGCGGCGTCGATCGACGTCGCGACCTGCTCGGCGTCCACCACCCACGCCGGCCCGATCAGCGCGTCCAGCGGCACCGTCTCGACCCCGCCGGCACCCTCGAGAAAGTGCACGGGAGCGTCGACGTGCGTGCCGCAGTGCGCGGAGCACTCGAGCCGCGACACGTTTGACGGGTCGCCCTGCGCCAGCGCCTGCGCCCGCTCCACCGTGAGCGGCGTGTCACCGGGATAGAGGGGCACCAGGCCAGGCCGCAGCGGGACGGTGACGTCGATCAGCGCGGACATGGTCCCTCCCAGGGGGTCGCGTGGCGACGTCTTCGTGCCCCCGGGAAGCGGCGGTCAGTCCGACCTGCGAGCCGGGTCGGAGCGCACCGTCAGCAGCGGCAGGAACACGTGGACGAGGGGACCGATGGACACCGCGTACAGGACGGTGCCCAGGCCGACCGTTCCGCCCAGCAGCCAGCCTCCCGTGAGCACCGTCACCTCGATGACCGTACGGACCACGCGCACCGACCCCCCGGTGCGGCGCACCCATCCGGTCATCAGGCCGTCGCGGGGGCCGGGGCCGAGGCCGGCACCGATGTAAGCGCCGCCGGCGATCCCGTTGAGGACGATGCCGCTGACGAGCATGGGCAGCCGGATCACCAGGGAGCCGGGGGCGGGCAGCACGGCGAGAGCGGCGTCGACCGCCAGGCCGATGACCACCACGTTGCTGATCGTCCCGATCCCCGGCCGCTGGCGCAGCGGGATCCAGAGCAGGAGGACGAGCGCCCCCACGAGGATCGTGACCGTGCCGAAGCTCAACCCCAGCCGTTCGGCCACGCCCTGGTGGAAGACGTCCCACGGGTTCAGTCCGAGGGTCGCCCTGATCATCAGGGCCATGCTGGCCCCGTAGAGGACGAGTCCGAGATAGAGCTGGATCAGGCGTCTGCCCGGCCGGTCGCGCAGCAAGCGTCTGCATGTCCTCGTTCCTCGGTCTCCGCTCACGGACCGAGCCCGGCCCACGGCTCCCGCGACGGGGTCGCCGCTGCGCCCTCGGGGCACGAGCGGGCGTAGTCGCACCAGCCGCAGAGCGCGCCGGGGCGCGGCGGGAAGATCGCGTCGAGCCGGGCGGGATCGGGCAGGCCGTCCGCATCGTCCGACGTCGCGAGCGCGGCATCGGCGGCCGCCGCCTCGGCGGCGAGGGACTCGGCCCGGCGCACCTGCCGGGCGAGGGACTCCCGCGTGTGCTCGTGCGCCGCGACCGTACCGGTAGGCAGGTGGTGCAGCTCGACGCGCACGCACCGGGCGCGCAGCACGCGCGCGGCAGCGGCGGCGTAGAGCGCCAGGGCGAGTGACCCGCGGGCCTCGGTGGCGTCGGGGATGCGCCGGCCGGTCTTGTAGTCGACGACGACCAGCTCGTCGCCGCTCTCGCCCACACGGCGGTCGAGCCGGTCGATGCGACCGGAGAAGGCCAGCGTCTCGGTGCGCACCCCGACCGTGCGCTCCACGCCGACCGGCTCGTCGTGCGGGTCGAGGCCGGCGACGTAGCGCTCGACCATCTCCCGCGACCGGACCCGCCAGCTCGCCGACTGCTCCTCGTCGCGGAAACCCTCGCTCGACCACGACGACACCAGCAGCTCTCCACCTCGCCGCATGGTGCGCTCGCCCACCGGCAGCCGCCACCAGGCCGCGAGGGCGAGGTGCACGGCGGCGCCCAGGCTGGTGTGCGCCCAGGGTGGACCCTTCGACGGGCGGGGCCGGTCGACGTAGGTGAACCGGTAGCGCCGGGGGCAGTCGGCCCACGTGAGCAGCCGTGAGGGCGTGCACGAGTAGAGCCGGCGCGGCATGCCCGCCAGGCCGAGCTGCTGCGGAGCGGAGGTCACAGCAGCATCCTGGCGGAGGCCACCGACAACCTCTGCGGCTCCGTCCACCGGTCGGGTCCCGGGAGCCCGTCCACCCGACCCGGAGGGCTCACGGCTCTACCAGAAGTCGAGGCGGTGCGAGAGGATGGCGGCCCGAGCGACGACGAAGTGAGGCCTGATGGCTGCTGCAGGAATTTCCCTAACCCGTCCCCGGCGCGGCCGGCTCATCGCGGGCGTCTGCGCCGGCATCGCCCGCCGCTACCGGTGGTCGCCGTGGGCGGTCCGGCTCGCCTTCATCGTGTCCTGCGTGCTGCCCGGGCCGCAGATCCTGGTCTACCTGGCGCTGTGGCTGCTGGTGCCCGCCGAAGGCTGACGTACGGATGGCCGCTCGCGTCCGGGATCGGGATCCTCATCCGCCCGAGATGTAGTCGCGCAACCCGTCGGCGACCAGCTGCACCGCGATCGCCGACAGCAGCAGGCCCGACACGCGGGTGATGAGCAGCACTCCGCTGTCCTTGATGATGCGCAGGATCACCACCGAGTAGCGCATGGTCAGCCACAGGGCCACGTGCACACCGACGATGCCCAGCGCCACCGCCAGCAGCCGCGGGGCGGCCCCGCCGGTCTGCTGCACGAACACCATGGTGGCCACGATCGCCCCAGGGCCGGCGAGCAGCGGGGTGCCCAGGGGCACCAGGGCGACGTTGACGTCGACGGTCGGAGAGACCTCGTCGGCCTTGCCGGTGAGCAGCTCCAGGGCCACGAGCAGCAGCAGCAGTCCGCCCGAGACGCGCAGCGCGGCGAGGGTGATGTGCAGGTAGTTGAGGATCTGCTGCCCGAACAGCGCGAACAAGGTGATGACGAGGAACGCGACCAGCGCCGCCTGCCACGCCACCCGCCGGCGCACCGCGGGCGCGCGCCCGCCGGTCAGGCTGAGGAACAGCGGGATCACACCCGGCGGGTCCATGATGACGAACAGGGTGACGAACACCTCGCCGAGCAGGGTGACGTCGAGCAGGCTCACGCCTGTACCGGACGCGATCCGGTGGCCGCCGCGACGAGCGCTTCGTACACCTCGGGTGCGGTGGTCTCCTCCCCCAACCTCGTGACCTTGCCGGTGCCGTGGTAGTCGCTCGAACCGGTGGGCAGCAGGTCGAGCGCGCGGGCCAGGTCGCGCATCCGCGCCCGCGTCTCGACGTCGTGGTCGGGGTGGTCAACCTCGAGCCCGCCGAGCCCCGCCGCCGCCATCTCGGCGATGACCTCCTCGGCGAGCACCCGCCCCCGCGTGTGCGCGCCCGCGTGCGCCAGGACCGGTACGCCGCCGGCCCCCCGTACGAGGCGCACGGCGGCGACCGGGTCGATGGTGTGGTGGCGCACGTAGTACGGGCTGTTGCGGTGGAGGTAGGAGTCGAAGGCCTCGGTACGGTCGGCGACGACGCCGGCGTCGACGAGCGCGTCGGCCAGGTGCGGGCGGCCCACCGTCGCGCCCGGCTGCACCCGGGCGAGGACCTGCTCCCAGGTTAACGGCACGCCGGCGGCGGCAAGCTTGTCGACCATGGCCCGGGCGCGGGGCACCCGGTCGTCGCGGGTGCGCGCCAGCTCGGCCCCGAGGTCGGCGTCGGCGGGGTCGAACAGGTAGGCCAGCAGGTGGGCGCTCACCCCGCGGCGCCCGCAGGAGATCTCGGCGCCGGGCACGAGCGTGAGCCCGACGGGCAGCGAGCCGACCGCCTCCGCCCAGCCCGCGGTGGTGTCGTGGTCGGTCAGGGCCACCACGTCGAGCCCCACGCGCTCGGCGGTGCGCATCAGCTGCGCCGGGCTCTCGGTGCCGTCGGAGGCCGTGCTGTGGGCGTGGAGGTCGATGCGCGACGGCGTGGGCACGAAGAAGCAGACTAGGCGGCGGGGGCGGCATGAGCGCTGGACGAGGCGGGCATGCCAGCGAGCGCAAGGATCTATCCGACCTCCAGCGGCCCGACCGCGAGGAAGCGAGCGCACGGTGACCAATCCTGCTGACGATCGCCCGCCGTCGGACCCGTACGGGCCCTCGGGCGGCTCCTCGGCGCTCCCGCCGTCGGGTCCGGGGTACGGGAGCTCCTCGGGCTCCGGCGGCTCCCCGGGCTACGGCGGCCCCCAGGGCTACGGCGACCCGCAGGGCCAGCCGGCGGCGCCGGGCTACGGGGGGGCGCCGGGCTACGGGAGCCCGCAGGGCTACGGGGGGCCGGGCTACGGCGACCCGGGCTACGGCGGCGGCTACGAGCGGCCCAAGCGCAACGGGTTCGGCATCGCCGCTCTCATCCTCGGCATCCTCGCGCTGCTGACCGCCTTCATCCCGGTGCTCGGGCTCTTCCTCGCGATCCCCTTCGGCCTCGCCGCCCTCGTCCTCGGCTTCCTGGGCCGGCGTCGAGCCAAGCGCGGCGAGGCGAGCAACGGCGGCCTCGCCCTCGCCGGGCTGGTCCTCGGAGTGCTCGCGCTGGTCGTCTCCATCGGCTTCACGGCCTTCGTGCTGACCCGCGCCGAGGTCCGCGACGCGATCGACTGCGTCAGCCAGGCCCAGGGCGACCAGGCCGCACTGGAGCGCTGCCAGCGAGAGGCGGAGCGGCGCAGCCGCTAGGCCGGCCCGTGCGCGTCCCCTGCGTCGGCGCCCTGGTGACCGACGGCGAGGGCCGGCTGCTCGTCGTGCGCCGGGGCCGACCGCCCGGCGTGGGCCTGTGGTCGGTGCCGGGCGGCCGGGTCGAGCCCGGGGAGAGCGGCGAGCAGGCCGTGCGCCGCGAGGTGCAGGAGGAGACCGGACTGCTCGTGCGCGTCGGTGCGCTGGTGGGCCGGCTGGAGCGCCCGGGGCTCGACGGGCAGGTGTACGACATCGCCGACTACGCCTGCGAGCTGCGCGGCGGCTCGCTGGTCGCCGGTGACGACGCCGCCGAGGTGCGCTGGGTGCGGCCCGAGGAGCTGCGGGCGCTGGCGACCACCGAGGGCCTGGCCGAGATCCTGGCCGGCTGGGGCGTGATCGCGTGAGCCAGCCCTCGCCTTCGGGCGCCCTGCGCACACCGGGCCTGCTGCTCGGCGTGGGACTCGGCGCCTTCGTCGACGGCATCGTGCTGCACCAGGTGCTGCAGTGGCACCACCTGCTGAGCGCGACGGGCGAGCATCCGACCACGACGGTCGCCGGGCTCGAGGTCAACACCCTCGCCGACGGCCTGTTCCACCTCGGCGCCTTCGCCTGCACCCTCGCCGGGTTGCGGGCGCTGTGGTCGGCCGTGCGCGCCGGCTCCCTCGCCCCGCGCGCGGGCGTCGTCCTGAGCGGCTGGATCCTCGCCGGGTGGGGCCTGTTCAACCTGGTCGAGGGGCTGGTGGACCACCATCTGCTCGCCGTGCACCACGTACGGGAGGGGCCGGGGCAGCCCGCGTACGACCTCGCCTTCCTTGCCGTCGCGCTCGCCTTGCTCGGAGGAGGCTGGCTGCTGCAGCGCGCGGCCGGTCGCCGCCGCTAGCCCGTCAGGTCCAGGTCATCGGGAGCCCGTGCGGGTGCGCGGTGCCTAACACCCGCTCCTGCCCACCGGGCCAACGGGTCAGCGTCAGCGGGAACTCGCTGTCGGTCCCCGCCTGCGGCTCGAGGCGCAGGCGGCGAGTCGGGCTGGCCCCACGCTGCCCCGTCGGCCCCCTCGACCCGGAACGCGTCGACGTTCAGGTTCAGCCCGGCGCTGGCGCCCAGCTCCAGCAGGCGGACGGGCAGGCCGGTCGCCGCGGCCACGTGCAGCAGCCCGCCGAGCAGGGGCGCGGCGCGTCCCACCTCGTTGGTCTGCGGCGCCTGCTCCAGCCCGCGGCGCACCTCGTCGGCGTGCTCCTCGAGCACCGCGAGGAGGTGCGGCCAGGCGGCGGCCGGATCGGCCTGGCCGCCGACGGAGGGGTAGTACCGGGCGAGGGCGCCGCCGCGGCCCTCGAGCACGATCCGGTGCACCGCACCCAGCAGGCGCAGGGCGAGCGCGGCGTCGCCCGGGTCGTCCTCGTGCCCGGCCAGCACCGCGGCAACCACGCCGCCGGCGGGCACGTCATCGGCGCCCCGGGCCAGCAGCCCGGCGTACAGCGGCGAGCCGAGCTGCGCGCACAACGAGGCCTGGATCTCGAGGAGCCGGGCGAGCCGCTGGGACACCGGCGAACGGTAGCGTCTGGGCGGCACGAGCGGAGCCGCCCGCCGTGCGGGCGAACGAGGAGGTGCCGTGCCGCTGCAGCCCCGGGAAATCGGATTCCCCGTGGTCAACTGCGCGGCCTATCGCGACGGTGCCCGCCTGCCGGGCGCGTACGACCCCGGCGCCGCCCTGCACGAGGTGCGCCGCGGCGGCGGCTTCGCCTGGATCGGGCTCTACGCCCCCACCGAGGCCGACCTCGACGGCCTCGCCCAGGAGTTCGGCCTGCACCCGCTCGCCGTCGAGGACGCCGTGCACGCCCACCAGCGCCCCAAGCTCGACGCCTACGAGGGCATGGCCTTCGCGGTGTTCAAGACCGTCCGCTACGTCGCCCACGAGCAGCTCACCGCGACCAGCGACGTCGTGGCGACCGGTGAGGTGATGGTGTTCCTCGGCGCCGATTACGTCATCACGGTGCGCCACGGCGAGCACGGCGACCTGCAGCGCATCCGCGCCCGGCTCGAGGGCGACCGCGACCTGCTCGCGCACGGGCCGGCCGCGGTGCTCTACGCCGTCGCCGACCGGGTCGTCGACGACTACGTCGCCGTCGCCGCGGCGATGGCCGACGACGTGGACGAGCTGGAGAGCGCCGTCTTCGCCGGCAGCGCGGGCCGCGACATCGAGCGGATCTACCAGCTCAAGCGCGAGGTGCTCGAGTTCAAGCGCGCGGTACTGCCGCTGACGGCGCCGATGCGCCTGCTTGCCGAGCGCACTCCCGGCATCCGGGGCACCGCGCTGCGCGAGTACGTCCGTGACGTCGAGGACCACCTGCTGCGGGTGCAGGAGCAGATCAGCGGCTACGACGAGCTGCTGACCTCGATCCTGCAGGCCAGCCTGGCCCAGGTGCAGGTGGCGCAGAACCGCGACATGCGCAAGATCAGCGCCTGGGTGGCGATCCTCGCGGTGCCCACGATGATCGCCGGCATCTACGGGATGAACTTCGAGCACATGCCCGAGCTGCAGTGGCGGCTCGGCTATCCCGCCGTGCTCGCGGTCATCGCGGTGGCCTGCACGCTGCTCTACCGCGGCTTCCGCCGCAACGGCTGGCTCTAGCGCCGCTCGCCGAGCCCGGCGAGCACCGAGCGGGCCCGCTCGGCCGCGTTCGCCTCGACGAGCACGTCGTAGCGCGAGGGCACGATGCCGCTGCGCGAGACGAAGTCGCGTCGCCCGCCGGTGAGCGCGTACGTCAGCAGCCCGAACACCAGGCCGAAGATCGCGCCGTTGAGCAGGCCCCACAGGATCGCCGGGAGCAGGGAGATGCCGGGCACGACGATGGAGAGCAGCAGGCCGACGAACAGGCCGATCCAGGCGCCCGTCGCCACCCCGCGCAGCGCAGCCGTGCCCCAACTCTGCCGGCCCACGACCTGCTCGACCATGCGCAGGTCGCTGCTGACGATCTGCACGGTCTCCACCGGGAACTTCTGGTCGGAGAGGTAGTCGACGGCACGCTGCGCGCCGGCGTAGTCCTCGTACGTGGCGATGCCGACCCGGTTCGACGTCAGTGCGGAATGCGCCATGAACCTGCCTCCTCAGCGAATCGCGCGGCCTGTGCCCCTGCCCGGGGTCGTCTCGGGACAAACCGGGCCGATGTCGGCCACGCAGACTCCGGTCGGCCCGGCGCTAGTCCGGTACGACGGCCGGGAGCTGCTCGCGCGAGCGGATGACGACGGCGATGCCGGCGAGCAGCAGCGCGAGCGCGGGCAGGGCGGCGGCGGGCGGGCGGTCGTCGAGCGCGAGGGCGGCGAGCACCGCCGCGCCGGGCACCTCGAAGAGGATGACCAGCGACACCACGGTGGGGCTGGTGGTGCGCAGCACGAGGTTGAACACCGAGTGCCCGAGCAGTTGTGCGAGCACGGTCAGCGCGGCGATGCGCGCCCAGGCGTCCGCGGAGTAGCCGGTGAGCGCCTGCCCCGACAGCACGCACAGCGCGAGCAGGAGCAGGGCGCAGGTGCCGTAGCAGGCCGTGGTGTACGCGGTCGTGCTGACCGAGCGCCGCACCTGCGCGCCCAGCACCACGTACGCGCCGGAGAAGATCCCGCCGGCCAGAGCGAGAACGTCCCCGACGAGGGCGCGGGCGGAGAAGGCGGCGTCGACGCCGGTGACCAGGAGGACGCCGAGCAGGGCCAGCGCCATGCCCAGCCAGGCGCGGCCGGGCACGCGCTCGCCGGCGAGCCGGGCGAACAGCGCCGCCCACACCGCCTGCATGCAGACCAGGGCGGTCGAGGACGCCACCGAGGTGTAGCGCAGGCTCGGCACCCAGGTCGCGAAGTGCGCCGCGAGCAGGGCGCCGGCGGCCAGGGTCAGGCGCAGCTCGCGGCCGCGCAGGCGGGCCAGGTCGGCCCGGCCGCGCAGCAGGGCGTACGGCAGCATCACGGCGGTCGCCAGCGCGTTGCGCCAGAACGCGATCGCCAGCGCCGGCGCGAGGGTGGCCGCGATCAGCGGGCCGCTGGTCGAGACCCCGAGCACGCCGACGGCCATCAGCGCCAGGTCGCTGCCGGTGGGGCGGGCGAGCGACGGCGGCGAGGTCGCAGACGGTGCGCTCACCCGGTCACGGTAGTGGTGGGGGCTGTGGCACGCTGCCGCCCGTGGAACCCGCACCCGACGCGCACGCCGCCCTCGTCGAGGAGGCCACCAAGCGCTCGGCCCTGATCTGGCTCGACCTCCCGGGCGCCCCCCAGCCGCGGCCGGCCTGGCACAGCTGGCTCGACGGCCGCGCCTACGTCGTGACCGGTGGCGACGAGCAGCCGCTGCCCGGCCTCGAGGCCGCCGACCTGCTCGCCGTGACCGTGCCCAGCAAGGACAAGGGCGGGCGGCTGGTGACCTGGCTCGCGCGCTGCCAGGTCGTCGAGCCGGGCACCGAGGAGTGGACGGCGGCGACCGCCGACCTGGCCGCCAAGCGGCTCAACGCCGCCGACGGCGAGCGGCAGCCCGAGCGCTGGGCGCGCGAGTCGCAGGTGGTGCGCCTCGAGCCCACCGGGCAGGTCCCCGAGCATCCCGGGCGCATGCCCGACGACGCCCGGCTCGCCCCGCCCCCGCCCACGCCGGCGACGACCCTCGGCGCCCTGCCGTGGGTGCTGGGCCGGCGCCGGGGACGCCGCCGCTAGCGGGAGCGGTTCAGCTCTGCGAGGTCGATCGTCTCGCTCGCCTTCGGCACCGTGACCTCGACGGGGGCGCTCCACTCGGAGAAGCGCAGCCGGCCCTCCCCCGAGCCCGGGGTCGGCTCGGCCGCCACCGGCAGGGGCTCCCCGTCGAGCGCGACGTAGAGCACCCCGTCGCGGTCGCTCAGGCCGACGGCGCGGGTCCCGTCGATTCCCTTGGTGTCGGCCTTGGTGACCTCGCCCGCCGGCTCGAGGCCCTCGCCGACGAACCTGTTGTAGTCGACCAGGGAGGCGAGGTCGCGGAAGTCGCGGTTGCTCGTCGACGACTTCAGCCACTTGCCCTCCAGCAGCTTCGCCGTGTTCGCGTCGCCGACCACCGTCGTGTAGAAGGCCGTGTCGCCCTGCACGTAGACGGTCTTGCCCGAGCGCACGATCCCGATCCGGCCGCCACCGGTCTCGACGGTCCCGGCGCCCTGGCGCTCGTCCATGCGTACGTCGATGGAGATCTTGGTGCCGCCTTCGGAGCTGGTGCCGGCCACGTGCACCGAGGTGGCCGCGCGCGCAGCCCGCCGCGCGCGCTTTAGGATCTCGGCCGCCGCCAGCGTCTCGACGCCGTTGGGGCTGCCCTGGGGACTGGGCGAGACCGCCGTCGTCGTCGTCGGCGCTGCGCTGGGGGTCGCGCTCGGCGTCGGGCTGGCCGTCGCGCTGGGCGTCGAGGTCGCGGCCGGAGCGCTCGGCGCGGCCGCGGGCGACGGGTCGTCGCTCCCGCAGCCGGCGGCGACGACGGCGACGAGCACGCCGGGGACGAGGGACGCGAGCAGCCGCTGCCGCACGGGAACTCCTGGAGAAGACGGTGAGGGAGGCGGCGTCAACGGGAGCAGTCCGCCGCGCGCCGCGGCCTCACCCTAGAGGAGCGCGCCGGAAGTGCCCGGGAGCCGGCACGTCGGCGCGCCGCCGGCTCAGCTCGGCGACGGGGCGGGCAGCTGAGAGGGATCGACGACGTCGGCTGGAGCGGGCGCCCGCACCTCGAAGCGCTCCCCCCAGCGCGAGAAGCTGAGCTTGCCGCTGCCACCGTCGTTGCCGGTCGTACGGCTGGTGAGCTCCAGCGGATAGGGCTCGCCGTCGAGGGCAATGGCGACCGAGTCCCGCCCCTCGGTGTCCCTCAGCACCAGCGCGCGCTGGCCGTCGACGGTCTGCTCCCCGACCTTCTCCAGCGCGCCCTCGGGGGTGAGCAGGTTCTCGATGAGGGCGTCGAGGCTGAGGAAGTCGGCGGCGGCGCGCAGCTGCGGCTCGTCGGGCGAGCCCCGCAGCCACTTGCCGTCGAGCACCTTCGCGGCCTGCGCGCCGCCGAACTGCCGGTAGAACGAGCGGTCGCCGCGGATGAACAGGGCGTCGCCGGCCCGCACCAGGTCGAGCTCGAGATCCTGCACCTGCAGCGTCCCCTCCCCCTCGGAGTTCTGGACGCGTACGTCGATGCGGCCCTCCTGCCCGCCCTGGGCGAAGGGGCCTTCGATGTGCACCGCGCCGGCCCGCTTAGCCGCCTCGCGGGCCCGGGCGAGGACCTGCTCGGCGCTCAGCTCGCGCAGGTCGCCCGAAGGCGGGTCGGAAGACCCAGCAGTCGGCGACGAGGGGGGAGGCAGGGGACTGGCCGAGGTCGAAGCGGCGGGCGGCTGTGCCGCTGACGGTGCCGCTGTCGGCGCAGCCGACGATGCCGCCGACGGTGCCGCCGAAGCCTGGGCTCCGGCGGCACCACCTTGCTCGCCGCCCGAGCTGCAGGCGCCTGCGAGCAGGGCAACGGCCACGGGAACGACCACGGCACTGCTCCGACGCATGCGATGCACGAATCTCCCCTCGTGGAGTAGGCCGGGGTCCTGGCCCCGGCATGCCCGGCTGCACCGCGCACCGACCCGCCTCCTACCCATCCCCGGCCTGCGGAAGCTCAGGCTTCCGCCCGCCGGGACTCGCTGGTCAGTAGCCTTGGCCCACCATGAGCGGGCCGTCACGCGTCTTCATCGCACGCCTCGCCGGCATCGGCGTCTTCGACCCGAGGGGCGACCAGGTGGGGCGGGTTCGCGATGTCGTCGTGGCCCTGCGGGTGGGCGCGCAGCCACCGCGAGTGCTCGGCCTCGTCATCGAGGTCCTCGGGCGCCGCCGCGTCTTCCTGCCGATCACCCGCGTGACCTCCGTCGACCCGGGTCAGGTGGTGACCACGGGGCTGGTCAACATGCGCCGCTTCGAGCAGCGGCCGACCGAGACGCTCGTGCTGGCCGAACTGCTCGACCGGACCGTCACTCTGCGTGAGGACGGCACCCGCGTCACGGTCCAGGACGTCGCGATGGAGCAGATCCGCACCCGCGACTGGGTGGTCTCGAAGGTGTTCGTGAGCCGGCCGGGCAAGGGGCTGCGCCGCCGCGGCGAGAGCTTCACCGTCGACTGGGACGCGGTGACCGGCTTCGCCGTGCCCGAGGACGGCCAGGGGGCGGCCAACCTGCTCGCCACCGTCGTCGACCTGCGCCCGGCCGACCTGGCCACCGTGCTGCACGACCTGTCGCCCAAGCGGCGCGCGGAGGTGGCCGCCGCTCTCGACGACGAGAAGCTCGCGGACGTCCTCGAGGAGCTACCCGAGGACGAGCGCGTCCAGATCCTCGCGGAGCTGAAGGAGGAGCGGGCCGCGGACGTCCTCGAAGAGATGGCCCCCGACGACGCCGTGGACACCCTCGCCGAGCTTCCCGACGCGGAGCGGGAGCGCTACCTGAAGCTCATGGAGCCCGGTGAGGCCGCGCCGCTGCGCCGGCTGCTCAGCTACGCCGAGGACACCGCGGGCGGGCTGATGACGACCGAGCCGATCCTCCTGCCTCCCACCGCGACCGTCGCCGACGCGCTGGCCCACGTGCGCAACCCGGAGCTCAGTCCCGCGCTCGCGTCGGTCGTGTACGTCTGCCGCCCGCCGCTGGAGACCCCGACGGGCCGCTTCCTCGGCATGGCGCACATCCAGCGGCTGCTGCGCGAGCCCCCGTCGTCGCTCGTCTCGGGCGTCATCGACCGCGACCTGCCCCCGATCCGTCCCGACGCGACCCTGCGGATGGTGACCGGGCGGCTGGCCTACTACAACCTGGTGTCACTTCCGGTGGTGGACGAGGAGGGTCATCTGCTGGGCGTCGTCACCGTCGACGACGTGCTCGACCACCTGCTCCCGGAGGACTGGCGGGACACGATCGACGAGGAGGTGCGGGCCGGTGGCGCGTGAGGACCGGGCGAGCGCGCGCACCCGTCGGCTCGACCAGCCGCGGGAGCTGCGCCGCGGCGTGCCCCGCCCGCACTACGACCCCGACGCCTTCGGGCGGTTCTCCGAGCAGATCGCCCGCTTCCTGGGCACGGCACGCTTCCTCGTCTACATGACCGCGTTCATCGCGCTGTGGCTGCTGTGGAACACGCTGGCCCCCGCGGACCTGCGCTTCGACCCCTACACGTTCACGTTCCTCACGCTGTTGCTGTCGCTGCAGGCCTCGTACGCCGCCCCCCTGATCCTGCTCGCGCAGAACCGCCAGGCTGACCGCGACCGGGTCAACCTCGAGCAGGACCGCGCGCAGAACGCCCGGGCGCTGGCCGACACCGAGTTCCTGGCCCGGGAGGTCGCGGCGTTGCGCATCGCCGTCGGCGAGGTCGCGACCCGCGACTTCGTCCGCTCCGAGCTGCGCGTCCTGCTGGAGGAGATCGAGGAACGTACGCGGGAGGCACGGCCGCAGGGGATCGGCGAGGACGCTCCTCGGGCGCCCTTCGGCGCGACCGCCCTTCCCGTCCCACCCCCGACGGTGCGGGGTGCGATTCCGCGTGCTTGAGAGCTGACGACACGTACGGCGGAGCAGCTTCGCCCGCCCCGCCGTTCGTGTCATCAGTTCTGGAGTCGGCCGACCATCCCCTCCGGAGGCAGGCGGCCGCCGCGATCGGCCCCGCTCAGCCCAGCGGCTCGCGGACGCGCCAGAAGTGCCCGACGGGGCCCAGACCGGCGCCGAGGGGAAAGGAGTCGGCGACCGCACCGGTGACGAAGTCCTTGCCCGCGCGGACGGCCGCCTCCAGGTCGAGGCCGCGGGCGAGCGCGGCGCAGATGGCGGCGGCGAGGGTGTCACCGGTGCCGTGGGTGTGCTGGGTGTCGCGGCGGGGGGCGGTGAGCTCGAACTCGCGCTCCCCGTCGAAGAGCAGGTCGAGAGCGTCGCCGCCGGGCAGGTGCCCGCCTTTCACCAGCACCCAGCGGCTGCCCAGGGCGTGCATCGCCCGGGCTGCGGTGGACATGCCGGCGCGGTCGCGAGCGTCCACCCCGGTCAGCAGCCGCACCTCGCCGAGGTTGGGCGTGGCCAGCGTGGCCAGCGGCAGGATGCGGGTGCGCAGCGCCTCCAGCGCGTCCGCCCGCAGCAGCGGGTCGCCGTGCTGGGAGGCACAGACCGGGTCGACGACGAACGGCTCGACCCGGAGCCGCTGCACCGTGTCGGCGACGGCCTCGATGATCGCCGCGGAGGCCAGCATCCCGGTCTTGGTGGCGTCCGCGCCGATGTCGGTGACGACGGCCTCGATCTGCTCGGCGACCGCCTGCGGGGGCAGCTCGTAGAAGCCGGAGACGCCCCGGGAGTTCTGCACGGTGACGGCGGTGACCGCGGACATGCCGTGCACGCCGCAGCAGAGGAACGTCTTGAGATCGGCCTGCAGCCCCGCTCCGCCGCCGGAGTCCGAGCCGGCGATGGTGAGGGCTCGGGGAGGTGGGCCGGTGCGGCCCGCGCCGGTCACGGCACCAGCACCGAGCGTCCGACGACGCGGCCCGCGCGCAGCTCGTCGAGCACCCGGCCGACGTCGTCGAGGGGAGCGGTCTCGTGCACCACCGGCCGCAGCAACCCTCGCGCCGTGAGCTCCAGAACCTCGGCCAGCTCCGCGTGCGTGTTGCCCACCGAGGTCAGCACCCGCTGCTCGGGCACCACGAGCGCGAGGGGGTCGAGGCGGACGGAGTCGAAGCTGTAGCCGACGTAGACCACGGCGCCGCCCTTGCCCAGGCTGCGCAGCGCCTCGGCGCCGGTGTCAGCCGTGCCCACCAGCTCGAAGACCGCGTCGGCGCCCGCGCCGCCGGTGGCCTCGCGCACCTGCTCGGCGACCGCGCCGGCGGCGGCGTCGACGGCGACGTCGGCACCGAGCTCACGGGCCAGCTGCAGCTTCGCGGGGCTCCGGCTGACGGCGAGCACGCGCACACCGGCGGCCCGCAACACCTGCACGAGGGCCAGCCCGACCCCGCCGCAGCCGTAGACGACCGCGGTGTCACTGAGGCCCAGGCCGCTGGTGCGCGCGGCGTGCAGCGCGGTGGTGGCGCTGCAGCACAGCGGCGCCGCCTCGGCGAAGCTCAATCCGGCCGGGATGGCCACCAGCGCGGACGCGGGGACGACGACCTGCTCGGCGAAACCGCCGTCGTCGACGAAGGCGAGGAAGCCCAGGGGCGCGTCGCAGAGGTGGTCACGGCCGCGACGGCACTGCCGGCAGCGCCCGCAGGAGTGGAAGTAGTGCACGGCGACCCGGTCGCCCGCAGCCAGCCCGGAAATCCCCTCGCCGACCTCGGCGACCGTACCGGCCACCTCGTGGCCCAGGGTGATCGGCGTCTTGGCCGGGGCGAGCAGCCCGTCGAGGAAGTGCAGCTCGGTGCCGCAGACCCCCGCCGCGCGCACGTCGAGGAGCACCTGCCCCGGCCCCGGCCGCGGCCGCGGCACGTCATCGACCACGATCGGCTGCCCCACGGCCGAGAAGCGCGCTGCCCGCATGGACCCTCCCTACGTCGGCATTACCCGGTCAGGTTCGTGCGGTCGGCAGCCGCTCAGCCGCCCTCTCAGCCCGCTGCGTGCGAGCTCCCGCGTCGCCTCGCACCCTAGACGGCGAGGTTCCCCCGTACCAGCCGTCGGAGCCTCAAGAGTGGGCACCGAGCCCCCGATACTCCCGCCGAGCACAGTTCGAGGAGGATCGAGGATGGCCCGTCTGGTGCGGTGCACCTGCGTCTGGAACCTCCAGCCGCACGGACACGACCGCCTGCTCGCCGACCCCTTCTGCCCCGCCGAGGGACGCCACCGCGACGAGCGCTAGGAGCTCGGCTCCTCGTCGAGGAGGCGGGCCAGCAGGCTGCCCAGGCAGCTGAGCTCGTCGGGGCTCAGCCGGCCCAGCAGATACTCGTCGATGCCGCGCAGATGCGTGGGGGAGGCCGTCCGCAGCCGCTCGTAGCCGCGCGGGGTGAGCACGGCGAACAGCCCTCGCGCGTCGCTCGTGCAGGCCTCGCGCACCACCAGGCCCTCGCGCTCGAGCCGGTCGACCAGGCGGGTGAGCCCGCTGCGCGAGAGCAGGACCCGGTCGGCCAGCTCGGTCATCCGCAGTCGACGCTGGGGGGCCTCCACCAGCTGCACGAGCACGTCGTACGAGGCCACCGGCAGCGCGTGCTCGGCCATCAGGTCGGCCTCCAGCCGACGCAGCACCCGCGCGTGCAGCCGCAAGAAGTTGCGCCACACCCGCAGCTCGGTGGCGCTGAGCCGCCGCCGGGGACGGGGAGGCCCCGCGGCCTGCTCGATGGTCATGCTCATCGATGGTAGTTGGAAAACGACCGTACGATCGGGCCCATGGCCACCCCCACCGTCGAGCAGGTCTCGCGTGCCCTCGCCGGCGTACAGGACCCCGAGATCCACCGTCCGATCACCGAGCTCGGCATGGTCAGGAATGTCGACGTCGGCGCCGACGGGTCGGTGAAGGTCGGCGTCTACCTCACCGTCGCCGGCTGCCCCATGCGCGACCGCATCACCCGCGACGTCACCTCCGCGGTGCAGGCGGTGCCGGGAGTCACCCGGGTGCTGGTCGACCTCGACGTCATGAGCGACGAGCAGCGGCGCACCCTGCAGGGCCAGCTGCGCGGTGGCGCGCCCGAGCGGGAGGTCCCGTTCGCCAAGCCGGGGTCACTGACCCGCGTCTACGCCGTCGCCTCCGGCAAGGGCGGCGTGGGCAAATCGTCGGTGACGGTCAACCTCGCCGCGTCGATGGCCGCCAGCGGCCTGAAGGTCGGGGTCATCGACGCCGACATCTACGGCTTCTCCGTGCCCCGCATGCTCGGGGTCACCGGCAAGCCCACGCAGGTCGAGAACATGATCCTGCCGCCTACCGCGCACGACGTGCGGGTCATCTCGATCGGCATGTTCGTCGCCGGCAACACCCCGGTGGTGTGGCGGGGACCGATGCTGCACCGCGCCGTGCAGCAGTTCCTCGCCGACGTCTACTGGGGCGACCTCGACGTGCTGCTGATGGACCTGCCCCCCGGCACCGGCGACGTCGCGATCTCGGTCGCGCAGCTGGTGCCGAGCGCGGAGATCCTGGTCGTCACCACCCCGCAGCAGGCCGCGTCCGAGGTGGCCGAGCGCGCCGGCACGATCGCCCTGCAAACCCACCAGCAGATCACCGGCGTCATCGAGAACATGTCCTATCTGCCGTGCCCGCACTGCACCGAGGCCGGCCGTGACCACCGGCTGGAGATCTTCGGCGCCGGCGGTGGCCAGACCGTCGCCGACGCCCTTACCCGCGCTCTCGGCGCGCGCGTGCCCCTGCTCGGCCAGGTGCCGATCGACCTGCGCCTGCGCGAGGGGAGTGACAGCGGCCAGCCGCTCGTGCTCACCGACCCCGAGGCCCCGGCCGCGGCGCAGCTGCGCGCGATCGCCACCCGGCTCGGCACCCGTT
>JALYMT010000210.1 GCA_030773555.1 Actinomycetota bacterium
GGCCCGAGCGGACGCAGGGGGAGGCCGCGCCGCGGGCAGCAGGACCCCGGCGCCCGACGTCCGGTCGGCGGCCGCCGCGAGGAGCTGCGCCGCGTCGAGGAGACCTCGGCGGGCGGTCTCGTCGTCGACCTGGCCGGCCCCAGCCCGCGGGTGGCGCTGATCGGCCGCCTCGACCGGCGTGGCCGGTTGCTGTGGTCGCTGCCCAAAGGCCACGTCGAGGCCGGGGAGACAGCCGAGCAGACCGCCGTCCGTGAGGTCGAGGAGGAGACCGGCATCCGCAGCCGGGTCCTCGCCCCGCTGGGAGTGACCGATTACTGGTTCGTCGCCGAGAACCGGCGCATCCACAAGACGGTGCACCACTACCTGCTGGAGGCCGCCGGGGGCGAGCTCTCCGACGAGGACGTCGAGGTCACCGCCGTCGCCTGGGTGCCGCTGGGGGAGGTGCGGGCCCGGCTGGCCTACGACGGGGAGCGCCGGCTCGTGGACGCCGCGACCCAGCTCCTTCCCGGGTCGGCATGAGGGCGCTGCGGGTCACCTCCCTGGCCCTGCTGGCCCTGCTGTTGCTCGGCCTCGTCCCCGGCGCCCTGGTACGCGACGACGCGGCAGCGGCCGTCGCTGCGGAGCGTCCCGCCGAGGTGCTGCTCGAGTCGGTGACACCTGCCGTGGGCGTGCCGGACGGCGAGGTCCGCGTGGTGGGCCGCATCGTCAACCGGGGCCCGACCCCGCTGGTGGACGTGCAGGTGCAGCTGCGCTACAGCCGGCAACCGCTGATCAGCCGCGGGGAGCTGGCTCGCGTCGGCGAGGGTGACGAGACGGTCCGCACGGGCTTCGCCCTGGAGGCCAGCCGGGTCGACGTCAGCCCCGAGCTGCAACCGGGCGAGGCCGCCCCGTTCGAGCTGCGGGCTCCGCTGGAGCAGCTTCGCCTGGAGGCGTTCGGGGTCTACGTCATCGGCGCCGAGGCCCTGGCGGCCGGCCTTCCCGTCGAGTCCCCCGCCGGCGTGGCCCGCACGTTCCTACCCTGGGTGCCGGCGGGTCCCCGCCCCAAGCCCCTGCAGCTCAGCTGGCTGTGGCCGCTGGTCGACGTCCCCCACCCGGGCGCCGCGCGCACCGCTCGGGAGCGGTTGGTGGCCTTGGTGCGTCCGGGCGGGCGCCTCGACCGGCTCGCCGCCGCCGGCGCCGCCCGCGAGACCGGGCTCGCCTGGATGGTCGACCCGCTGCTGCTCGAAGAGCTCGAGGCCCTGGCCGCCGGAGGGGGCGAGGGCGCGCGCGAGGCGCAGGCGTGGCTCGAGCGGGTACGGCGCGCCGCCTCTCAGACGGAGCTGCAAGGGCTGCCCTACGCCGACCCCGACGTGGTCGCGCTGGTACGCAACGGGCAGGCCGACGCGGTCCGCGAGGCGGTCGCGGAGGGCCGGCGGGTGACCGAGCGGGTGCTCGGCCGGCGGGCGCTGCCCGGCGAGGAGGGCCAGCTCTCCTGGCCGCCGCTGGGTGCGCTCGACGCGCCCACGGCGGGCGTGCTGCGCGCGGCCGGTGTCGAGGCGTTCGTGCTGCCGGACTCCGCCCTGCCGGTCAGCGTGCCGCTCTCCTACACCCCCACCGGCCGCGGCCGACTCGCGGTGGGAGACCCGACCGGTGGCCTCGCCGAAGCCCTGCTCTACGACGAGGCCCTGAGCACGCTCGTGGGCGTGCCCACGCCCACGCCGCATGCCCAGGTGCTGGCGGCCCGCCGGTTCGTCGCCGAGACCGCGATGATCGCCGCCGAGCGACCGTGCTGCACCCGGCGCGTGCTCGTCGTCCCCCCGCGACGCTGGGATCCGGCGCCCGAGGTCGTGGACGCCCTGCTCTCGGCCACGACGGAGCTGCCCTGGCTGCAGCCGGCCCCCGTGCGGGAGCTGCGGGCCACGCCGCCGCCGGACCCGCCGCGCGGTCCGCTGCGCTATCCGGCCGAGGCGGCCGCCGCCGAGCTGCCCGCCCCCTACCTGCACACCGTGGCCCGGGTGCGGCGGGAGGCGGCGGTCCTGCCGGACGTGATGAACGACCCGGCGGCGCGCGCGCGCACCCAGCAGGCGCTCACCCGGGACCTGCGTCAGCTGCACTCCTCGGCCTACCGCGACGAGCCCGGCGCCCGGCGGCGGGCCGTGGCGGCGCTGCAGGCCGACCTGGAGCGGCAGCGCCGTGGCGTGCGGGTGATCGGGGGGAGCCTGACCTTCGGGGCCCGGGAGGGGCCGATTCCGGTGACGGTCGCCAACGACCTCGACACCCCGGTCACCGTGCGCCTTGCCCTGACCCCCCGCCTACCCCGCCTGCTGGTCAAGGAGCAGCCGCCGCCGGTGACCGTGCAGCCCCGGCGGCGAGCCCAGGTGCTCGTCCCCGCCGAGGCCGTGGTGAACGGCCCCGTCTTCCTGGATGCGCAGGTGCTCACCCCGGCAGGTGAGCGGTACGGGCCGACGACCGAGCTGCAGGTCAACGTGCAGCAGGTGGGCGGACTCGGGCTCTACGTCACCCTCGGTGCCGCCGGACTGCTCTTCGTGGCGGCAGGACTGCGCCTCACCGGGCGTCTCCGGGGCCGGAGCGCAGTACGACCCCGCGAGCCGGCTGCCTCGGACGACAGCCACCGCATGAGACAGTGAGGGGCGTGAGCGAGGCGTCCCCCGGCACCCGCGGCGGGCCCGACACGCTCGTCCGCTCCTCGGGGGTAATGGCCGCCGGCACGGCGCTGTCGCGCCTGACCGGCTTCGCCCGCACCGTGGTGCTGATCGCGGCGCTGGGTACGGCCGCGACGGCCAACACCTACAACGTCGCCCACGCGCTGCCCACCGCCATCTACATCCTCGTCGCCGGGGGCGTGCTCAACGCGGTCTTCGTGCCGCAGCTCGTCCGGGCGATGAAGGAGCAGCCCGACGGCGGCAAGGGCTACGCCGACCGGCTGCTGACGCTGACGGGCCTCATCCTCCTCGCCATCACGGTCCTCGCCACCCTGGCCGCGCCCCTGGTGACCGCGCTGTACTTCCGCGGCCCTCCGGACGACTACGCCGTCGCCGTCGCCTTCGCCTACTGGGCCCTCCCCCAGATCTTCTTCTACGGGGTGTTCACCGTGCTCGGCCAGGTGCTGAACGCGCGCGGCCTCTTCGGCCCGATGATGTGGGCACCGATCCTGGCCAACGTCGTCACGATCGCCTGCGGCCTGGTCTTCATCGCGCTGGTGGGCGGCGCGGTGGACCCGCAGGAGCCGCGCACCGTGCCCGGGTGGGGCGTCGCGCTGCTGGGCGGCGGTGCCACCCTCGGCGTCGTCCTCCAGGCCGTCGCCCTGCTGCCCGCGCTTCGCCGCTCCGGCTACCGGTTCACCCCGCGCCTCGACGTGCGGGGCTTCGGTCTCGGCCGGGCGGCCTCGCTGGCGAAGTGGACGCTGCTGTTCGTGGCCGTGAACCAGCTCGGCTTCCTGGTGGTGGCCAACGTGGGCACCGCGGTCGACAGCGAGGCCAAGATGTTGCTCGGCTACGGCGTCGGGCTGACCGCCTACCAGTCCGCGTACATGGTCTTCCTCCTCCCACACGCGATCATCACGGTCTCGGTGGTCACGGCCCTGCTGCCGCGCATGAGCCGCGCGGTGGTCGAGGGACGCCGTGACGAGATGCGGGCCGACCTCGTCAGCGGCCTACGGCTGAGCGCGGTCGCGATCGTGCCGGCAGCGGTCGCCCTGGTCGTACTGGGCCGCGAGATCACCGGCGTTCTCTACGCCCCGGCCGGACCGGCGGCGGCTCGCTACATCGGCTGGGTCCTCACCGCGTTCGCCCCCGGCCTGCTCGCCTTCACCGGGCACTATCTGGCCCTGCGCGGCTTCTACGCCCACGAGGACACCCGCACCCCCTTCGTCGTGAACGTGGTGATCAACGGGGTGAACGTCGTCCTCGTCCTGCTGGCGTACGCCGTGCTGCCGCCGCAGGCCGTGGGCGTGGCGATGGCCGCGAGCTACTCGCTCTCCTACGGGGTGGGCACCCTAGTGAGCCTGCGCCTGCTCCGCCGGCGGACCGGACCGCTCGAGGGCGCGCAGACGCTGCGCACGTACGCGCGCCTGCTGGTCGCCGCGCTGGCAGCGGGCCTGCCGGCGTTCCTCGTGGCCCGCGGTGCCACCGCCGCTCTCGGTGCCGGCGTGCTCGGCTCCCTGGTCGCCACGGCAGGTGGCGGGCTGGTGCTGCTGACCGGCTACCTGCTGCTCGCGCAGCGCATGCGGGTCCCCGAGCTGACCTCGTTGGTGGCGCTGGTGCGGGCTCGGGTGGGCCGTTAGCGCGCCGCGTCCGGGGAATGCCGCGGCGCGGGCGGAAGTTGTCGCAGCTGCTGAAACATGGCTGGTCATGGCGACGATGGGGTGGGAAGAAGTGGGAGAGGTCCGCAACGTCATCGTCATCGGCTCCGGCCCGGCCGGCTACACCGCCGCGCTGTACGCCGCGCGCGCCGACCTCCAGCCGCTGGTCTTCGAGGGTTCGGTGACCGCCGGGGGTGCGTTGATGAACACCACCGAGGTCGAGAACTACCCCGGCTTCCCCGACGGCGTCCAGGGCCCTGACCTGATGGACAACCTGCGCAAGCAGGCGGAGCGCTTCGGGGCCGAGCTGATCAGCGACGACGTGACCGAGGTCGACCTGACCGGTGACATCAAGATCGTGCGTGACGGCTCGGGCGGCGAGCACGCCGCGCGCGCGGTGATCCTGGCCATGGGTTCGCGCTACCGCCAGCTCGGCCTCGACAACGAGACCCGCCTGTCCGGCCATGGCGTCTCCTGGTGCGCGACGTGCGACGGATTCTTCTTCCGCGACCAGGACATCGCGGTCGTCGGCGGCGGTGACAGCGCCATCGAGGAGGCCAACTTCCTCACCCGGTTCGCCCGCACCGTGACCATCGTCCACCGGCGTGACCGGCTGCGGGCCAGCAAGATCATGCAGGAGCGGGCGTTCGCCAACGACAAGCTCCGGTTCGCGTGGAACTCCGAGGTCGTCGAGATCCTCGGGGACGCCAAGGTCTCCGGGGTGCGCCTGCGTGACACCTCCTCCGGCGAGGAGCGGGAGCTGCCCGTCACCGGCCTGTTCGTCGCGATCGGCCACGACCCGCGCAGCGAACTGCTGGCCGGTCAGGTCACCCGCGACGAGCACGGCTTCGTCCTGGTCGAGGGGCGGTCCTCGCGGACGAACCTCCCGGGGGTCTTCGCCTGCGGCGATCTCGTCGACCACACCTACATGCAGGCCATCACCGCCGCCGGCTCGGGGTGCGCGGCGGCCCTGGACGCCGAGCGCTACCTCACCGCCATCGACGACGTGGCCCTCACCGGGGACCCCGTGCAGGCGGCGGTCGTGTCGGTGTGAGCAGCGGCGCCACCAGTCGCCGTCGAAGCGATCCGTTCTCCCGAATCCGCCTCCCCTGAAAACCGTGGAAAGGAACCCCATGGCAAGCACGCAGAAGGTCACTGACGACACGTTCGCCACCGACGTCCTGCAGAGCGACAAGCCGGTGCTCGTCGACTTCTGGGCCGAGTGGTGCGGGCCGTGTCGGCAGGTGGCCCCCATTCTCGAGGAGATCGCCGGGGAGCACGTCGAGCGAATCAAGATCGCCAAGCTAAACGTCGACGAGAACCCGCAGACTGCCCAGCAGTACGGCATCACGTCGATCCCGACCATGAACGTCTACTCGGGCGGCCAGGTCGTGAAGACGATCGTGGGCGCCAAGCCCAAGGCGATGCTGCTCAAGGACCTCGAGGCCTACCTGTAGCTCGGTAGCGTCGAGCGCGCTCCTCGCGTCGTACCTGGCAGCGGTCCGCACCCCCGGTGGGGACCGCTGCGGCGTGGGGGCGGGTGCAGGCGTACCCCGCCCCGGTCCACAGCCGATGGCGTGGCGGGAAGTCGGCGGGGGGGTGGGCCGTTACGCTGTCGAGCAGGCGCTGCGACCTGGCAGCCCTGGTGTGTCATCCGTTCCACCCGCCGGCCCACCCGCCGGCGTCCGCCCGACTGCTCTGCCAACGCCCGGCACCCGCCATCCCGGTCGACTCGTCCCGCCGCCCTGCTCGCCGCCTGTCCCAGCCGCCGGAGGACCTACGCGATGACGACAGAGTCCGGCTACGCCCTCGGTCACTCCGGTCCTGCCGTAGCGGAGATCCGGCAGAAGCTGGCCCTATTGGGCCTGCTCGCCCGCGAGGACGACCTGGCTGATCCGTCCGCTGCGCGTTTCGACGCTGCCGTCGACACCGCCGTGCGCACATTCCAGCAGCAGCGGGGCATCACGGTCGACGGCGTCGTCGGACCGCAGACCTACCGGTCGCTCGAGGAAGCCCGGTGGCGGTTGGGCGACCGGATCCTCTCGTACGCCCCGAACCACTTGCTCGCCGGTGACGACGTGGCCCACCTACAGCAACGCCTGCTGAACATGGGCTTCGACTGCGGCCGCGTCGACGGCATCTTCGGCCAGGAGACCGGGACCGCGCTCGAGGAGTTCCAGCGCAACGTCGGACTGCCCGCCGACGGCACCTGTGGACCCGCGACCTTCAAGGCCCTGGACCGGTTGTCCCGCACCGTAGTCGGTGGCGCCCCACACGGCCTGCGCGACGAGGAGGCCATCGCGAGCAGCGGCAGCGCCCTATCCGGCAAGGTTATTGTGATCGACCCCGGTCACGGCGGCGCCGACCGCGGCGTCCGCGCCCACGGCCTCGACGAGGCCACCGTCGTCGAGGATCTCGCCTACCGCATCGAGGGGCGCCTGGCCGCGACCGGGGTGTTCGCCTTTCTGACCCGTGGTCCCGACGGTGACTTCCAGGAGGCCGAGCGGGCCGCCTTCGCCAACGCCGCCGAGGCCCATCTGTGCATCTCCTTGCACGTCGACGGCTCCCGCAGCCCCCGGCCCAACGGCGTCGCCACGTACTACTACGGCAACGGCCCCCAGGGGCACGTCTCGGTCATCGGCCAGCGGTTCGCGGGACTCGTCCAGCGCGAGATCGTGGCCCGCACCGACCTCGTCGACGGCGGCACCCACGCCAAGACGTGGGATCTGCTCCGCCGCACCCGCATGCCTGCGGTCCGCCTGGAGCTGGGATATCTGACCCATGCTGGCGACGCCGCTCGGCTCTCCGGCCCGGGCTTCCGCGACGTCGTGGCCGAGGCCGTCGTCGCCGCCGTTCAGCGCGTCTTTCTGCCCCCGGACGAGGACGTCGCCACCGGCAGCTTCCGGTTGCCGGAGCTCGCGGCTCACTAGCGGGAGCGGGTTCCGCTCACACGGGACGCAGCGCCGGATCGGGGTGCACCGATCCCAGCAGGCGCTCCAGGGCCACCTCGACGTCGGTGCGCCAGGACAGCGCGGTCCGCAGGTCCAGCCGCAGCCGTGGATAGCGCGGGTGCGGCCGCACCGTCTTGAAGCCCACCGCGAGCAGATACTCGCTCGGCACCACGCAGCCGACCGGCGGGGGCAGCTCCCCCGCAGCCGTCGACGGGGCCGGTTCGACGCCCGACCGAGAGGGCGCGCCGAACGCCTCGATCGCCCGTACGTCTCGACGCAGCAGATCCTTGGCGACGTGCTGCAGCAGCACGCGCCCGAGGCCACCGCCCGCCAGGCCCGGCAGCACGCGTGCGGTCATGAGCAGCACCGCTTCGGCGGAGATGGGCGAGGTGGGAAAGGCGTTCGCCCTGGGGACGTAGGCGGGCGGCGCGTAGAGCACGAAGCCGGCGGGGACCCCGTCGACGTAGATCAGCTGACCGCAGCATCCCCATTCCAACAGGACACCGGAGATCCACGCCTCCTTGTCCGCAGACCCCGACTCCGCCTCGGACAGCCAGCTCCGCCGAGAGGGCCCGAGCTCCCAGTAGGTGCAGTGTCGGCAGGGTTCGGGCACGTCGTCGAGGTTGTCCAACGTGATGCCGGTGATCCGGCGGCCCATGTGCCCTCCTTGGCCCGGTGTTCCACGTGAAACGTCATCCCTCGCCCGGCGGGAGCGGGCGGTCCGGAGCCGCTTCCATGCGGCCCAGAATGCGCTCCAGATCGTCGATGGAGGCGAACTCGACGACGATCTTGCCCTTGCGCCGACCGAGGTCGAGCTTGACCCGGGTGTCGAAGCGGTCCGACAGGCGGGCGGCGATCTCCGTCAACCGCGGGGAGACGGGTCGAGCTCCCCGAGCCCGGCGGGCAGCAGCCGGCGGTGCCTCGGAGGTGACCAGCTCCTCGGTGGTGCGCACGGACAGGCCCTCGGCCACGATGCGCCCCGCCAGCAGCTCCTGCGCCCCTGCCTCGTCGAGCGCCAGCAGCGCCCGCGCGTGCCCGGCCGAGAGCACCCCGGCCGCGATGCGGCGCTGCACCGTGGGCGGCAGGCGAAGCAGGCGAAGGGTGTTGCTGATCTGCGGGCGTGAGCGACCGAGCCGGCCGGCCAGCTCCTCATGCGTGCAGCCGAAGTCCTGCAGCAGCTGGTCGTAGGCCGCCGCCTCCTCCAGCGGATTGAGCTCACTGCGGTGCAGGTTCTCCAGCAGGGCGTCCCGCAGCAGGTGCTCGTCGTCGAGCTCGCGCACGATGGCCGGGACGGTCTCCAGGCCCGCAGCCCGGGCCGCGCGCAGCCGGCGCTCGCCCATGACGAGCTCGTAGCGCTCCTCCCCGGCCGGACGCACGACAACGGGCTGCAGCAGGCCCACCTCGCGAATGGAGGCCACGAGCTCGGTCATCGCGTCCTCGTCGAACACCTGCCGGGGCTGGCGCGGGTTGGGGTGCACGACCGTGACCGGCAGCTCGACGAAGTAGGCGCCCACGTCTGCTGCCGCCCGACCTCGCGGCAGCTCGTCGGCGACGGAGTCGACGACGTCAGTGGCGGTCTCGACCGGCGCCGGTTCCGCGACCTCCGGCACCGGAGCCGAAGCGGGAGCTCCCGCTCGGTTCGGAAAGAGCACATCCACCGGCCGGAGCGCCGGAGTCGCCCGTTCGTCCTGCTCGCGGTCGACGACGACCTCGGGCCGGTTAGCGGAGGGAATCAGTGCGCCCAGGCCGCGACCCAGCCCCCGTCGCCGATCGCTCATGGCCTACGTCCTTCCTGACCCTGCTCGACGAGGGCGGTCCCGCGCCGCGCGAGCTCTCGCGCGGCCTCCAGATAGGACAGCGCACCACTGGATGCCGGATCGTAAGTCATGACGGTCTGCCGATAGCTCGGTGCCTCCGATATCCGCACCGAGCGCGGGATGCTCGTCGTGAGGACGGCGTCGGGGAAGTGGGCCCGAACCTCGTCCGCCACCTGACTGGCGAGCCGCGTCCGGGCGTCGTACATGGTGAGCAGGATCGTCGACACTCGGAGGTCGGGGTTCAGGTGAGCGCGCACCAGATCGACGTTGCGCAGGAGCTGCCCCAACCCTTCCAGCGCGTAGTACTCGCACTGGACCGGAATCAGCACTTCGCCGGCCGCCACCAGCGCGTTGACCGTGAGCAGCCCCAGGCTGGGCGGGCAGTCGACGAAGACGTAGTCCAGGGGAACCTCTCCCCGCTGCTGCCGGTCCCGGAGATACGTCGCAAGCGCCCGCTGCAGGCGGGTCTCCCGGGCGACCATCGGCACCAGCTCGATCTCGGCTCCGGCCAGGTCGATCGTTGCCGGCGCGCAGAGCAGGTTCGGCACGTCGGCCACCGCGGCGACCACCTCGAGCAGCGCGCGGCCCTCGATCAACACGTCGTAGACGGAGGGGGCCTCGGCATGGTGCTGGATGCCGAGGGCGGTCGAGGCGTTGCCCTGCGGATCGAGGTCGATGACCAGGACCGACGCGCCCTGCAGCGCCAGCCCGGCGGCCAGGTTCACCGTGGAGGTCGTCTTGCCCACGCCGCCCTTCTGGTTGGCGACCGTGAGGACCCGGGTGGCGCGGGGGCGAGGCAGGTTTCCAGTCCGTAGCGGCGCTGCGGGCCGAGGCGACTCGACCGACGGTGCCGTTTCACGTGAAACGAGCCCCTCCCCACCGCCAGACCTCGGTACCGGCGGTGGGAGCACCGTCACCGCCGGCCCGGGCGAGGACGAGGTTGAGGTCGAGGTCCCGGGCAAAGCGGGGACGGCAGTGTGCGATCCGGCTCCCGCCGAAAGCGACGCCACGGCGACCGGCGCGCCGGCCGTAACCCGGAGCGACGGCCGGTCGAGGACGAGCACGTTGGCGGGGGCGTTCGCAGCGGTGGCGGGTCGATCCGGGGAGACGGCTGCTCGCGCGACCGGGCCCGTCGCCGGCACCGGCCAGCCGAGCCCCCCGCTTCCGACCGGAGGCCGGCCGTCCGCCGGCCAGCCAAGCCCGGTGCTCTGCCTGCTCATGTCCTCGTTCCCTGTCGTCGTCCCGGACGTTGTCGCGCGTCACGCCGAGCCACGCCGGCGTGCTGCGCGCGGACCAAGCGCACGACCGTGGTCGGTGGCTGGACATAGTCTCCTCCCACCTGCTCGATGCGCGCCGCCGCCACCCCCAGCTCCGGCCACCGGTCGGCCAGCTTGTCCACCTCTTCAGCGGCCGCGGTGCCCTTGACCGCAAGCAGCTCCCCCTCCTCGCGGAGCAACGGGAGCGCCCAGCCGGCCAGCCGGTCCAGCGGGGCGACCGCCCTGGCGACCACCACGTCGACGGCTTCGATGGCGGCCTCCTCCGCGCGGGCGCGCACGACCGTGACAGAGGTGCATCCCAGCTGCTCGACCGCCCGGGTCAGGAACGCCGCCCGCCGGAGCATCGGCTCCAGCAGGGTCATCCGCAGGTCTGGCCGGAGGATGGCCAGGACCAGCCCCGGCAGGCCGGCGCCCGACCCGAGATCGCAGACGCGGGCGTCCTGCGGGAGAAGCTCCTCGATCACGGCACAGTTGAGCAGGTGCCGGTCCCACAACCGCGGAATCTCACGCGGGCCCAGGAGCCCGCGCGGGACGGCCTCGGCAGCCAACAGCTCGGCGTACGCCCGCGCCCGATCCAGCCGGCTTCCGAACAGGGAGGCAGCCGCCACCGGCGGCTCGGGGATCCGGACTGCCGCGAAATCGCCGGGTTTCACGTGAAACAGGGGCGGATCAGACCGGCAGGACGACGACGCAGCGCCCGGGCTCCTCGCCTTCGGACTCGCTGCGCAGTCCGGCGGCAGCCACGGCGTCGTGCACCACCTTGCGCTCGAAGGCGGACATCGGCGCCAGGCGCACTGCAGCTCCCGAGGTCCGCGCGGCCTCGGCCGCCTCGCGGCCGACGTCGGTCAGCTCCTCGCGACGGCGGCGGCGGAAGTCGCCGACATCGAGCATGAGACGGCTGCGTTCACCGGTCCCTGCCTGCACGGCAAGGCGAGTCAACTCCTGCAGGGCTTCGAGCACCTCGCCCTTGGGCCCGACCAACTGCCCGAGGTTGTCGCCCACCACGGACACCGTGGCCCGCCCGGCCTCCACGTCCATGTCAATGTCGCCGTCGAGGTCGGCGATGTCGAGCAGCCGCTCGAGATAGTCGGCCGCGAGCTCCCCCTCCTGCTCCAGCCGGTCCACGGTGCGGGAGGTGCTGCCCGTCGCGGCGGCCTCCGCATCGCCGTCGGTCGCCGCGGTGCTCTCCCCGCTCCTGACGATGTCGAGGGCGAGGGTGTCGGATGCGTCGGTCATCGGAAGGCGCTCCCTGGACGAGGGGGACAACGAGACGGGGACGGCGGCGTGGTCAGCGCCGCCGTTTGCGGGGCTGGCGGCGGGGCTGCTGTCGCTGCCGGGTGGCGGCCCGGGCCGCCGCCTCCGCGTCACTGCCGTTCGCAGACGGGGAGGGAGCCGCGCCCAAGCTGGTGGCACCGCTTGCCGTGGGCGGCGGCAGGGTCGCGGACGCGGATCCCACCCCGGACCCGACGCCGTCGGGTGTCCGCGCGCCCAGGCGTAGGGCCGGGCGGACGCGGGAAGCCAGCCGCCCCAGGGGCCCGCCGCGCCCGCCCGCCTGTCGCGCGGCTTGCCGGGCGTACAGGTTCTGCTCAGCTAACGATCCCGGTGCCGGCATGCGGTTGATGACGTAGAGCTGCTGCCCCATCGTCCAGAGGTTGGTGGTGAACCAGTAGATAAGGACGCCGATGGGAAAGTTGACCCCGGTCACCGCGAACACGATCGGAAAGACGTAGAGCAGGATCTTCTGCTGCTGGGCGAACGGACCGGTCAACGAGCCTGCCGGCATGTTCTTCGTCATCAGCTGCTTCTGCGTGATGAAGGTGGTGGCCGACATGAGCACGATCAAGACCAGCGCGACGATCCGGGCGGCCAGGTTGTCGGCGCGGAAGAACGTGTCGAAGATCTTCGCCCCGAAGACCTCGGCGTTCTGCGCCTGCACGATCAGCTCGGGGGTCAGCACGCCACGCGGGTTGTCGCCCGCGCGGAAGTTGGGAATGCCGTTGAGCACGCCGAAGAGCGCGAAGAAGATCGGCGCCTGGGCCAGGATGGGGAGGCAGCTCGCGAGCGGATTGGTGCCCGTCTCGCGATAGAGCTTCATCAGCTCCTGGCTCTGCCGCTCACGGTCGTTCTTGTAGCGCTCCTGGATCTTCTTGATCTCCGGCTGCAGGGTCTGCAGTCCGCGCTGCGCCTTGATCTGCTTCACGAAGAGCGGGATCAGCAGGACGCGGATGACCACGACCAGCCCGACGATGCTCAGGGTCCACGTGACGCCGCTGGCCGGATCGAAGCCGAGCATCTCGAGCAGGCGGTGGAACCCGATCATGATCGCGGAGACTGCGGTGTAGAGCGGACCCATCAGCGTGTCCACGGGGAAGCTCCTTTAGCAGTCGGGGGGCGGCCGGAATCAGCTCCGGTGCAGGCAGCGCCTCGACGAGTCGGCACGCTTCTCGGCCCGGTCGGGCGTCGGGGGCACGGGATCGAGTCCACCCGGGTTCCATGGATGGCAGCGTAGGAGCCGCCGCCCAGCGAGGTAGGACCCCCGTAGCACCCCGTGGCTGCTGACCGCGGTCATCGCGTAGTTGGAGCAGGACGGATAGAACCGGCAGCGGGGACCCAGCAGCGGGGAGACGAGCAGCTGATAGGCCCGCAGCAGCGCGAGCACCAGCATCGTGGGCAGGGCGGCCAGCCGCGCTGTCACGGCGCTCGCTCGAGCAGCCGGTGCAGGAGGGCATCCAGCTGCTCGCCCAGTTCCGCCGAGCTGCTTTCGGCCGCGGCCGGAGCCGCCCGCACGACCAGCCCGCTGCCTGGGGGAAGCAGGTGCAGGCGCGCTGCGACCAGGGCCCGCAACCGCCGCTTGACCGCGTTGCGCCGCACTGCGTTTCCTACGCTCCGCGCGACCACGAAACCGACCACGGGGGGCGCGGCCGCCATCTGAGCGTGGCCGTCGGCCCCCGGCTGGACTTCCGCGAGGTACGCGACGAGCAGGGGCGACCCGACCCGGCGACCGCCCGTTCGGCGGCGGACGGTGGACTCGAAGTCCTCGCGCCGCCGCATGCGGTGCCGGGACGCGAGCACGACCCCCGACTCTCAGGCCGACAGACGCTCGCGGCCCTTGCCGCGACGTGCCGCGAGGATCGCTCGCCCCGCGCGCGTCCGCATGCGCAACCGGAAGCCGTGCGTCTTCGCCCGGCGCCGGTTGTTCGGCTGGAAGGTGCGCTTGCTCACGTGGAAGCTCCAGAGACGTTGCTTGGCGATCGGACTTCACACCGGACCGAGCAACGGTACGGGCGCCTGCAGCGGGGGTCAAATGGGTCGGCGGCGGCGCCATTCGCGGCCGGCGCCATGGGCCGGAGCCCGCGCGGGCCGTCATTCCCGGCGCAGGTCCGGACCGGCGCCCCATGATGTACGTTCTGTGATGACTAGTGACACGCTGTGCAGCCGTGCTGTGGACAAGCCCTTGATGCCGGCGGGGCCGGGCTTGTAGCGTCCGCACTAGGGCCTTCCCCCTCCCTTGTCGCCCGCTCCATCCGCAACGCCACCGGGTGCGCTGACCGCGCGGCCTGGTTGTCTCGATAGTCACGTTCGTCCCCACGGTGTCGTTCACAGCCTGTCGTCCCCAATCTGTGGGTAGTGCTGTGGAGAACTGCGCCTGCCCCCCTGCCCTGCCCACGTCGGGCCGAAGGCGAAGGAGTGGAACCCCCATGGCCAACGCCGGGGATCTCGCGACCATCTGGGCCCGGACCCTTGACGGGCTGTCTGCCTCCAGCGTGGCTCCGCAACATCGGGCGTTCATCCGGCTGACCCGCCCGATGGGTCTCCTGGACGACACCGCCCTGCTGGCAGCCCCGAACGACTTCACCAAGCACAAGCTCGAGACCGACCTCCGCGCGCTCGTCACCGAGACCCTCTCCCGGGAGTTGGGTCGTGAGGTCCGCATCGCCGTCACGGTGGACGCCAACCTGCCGAGCACCGAGTCCGAGAGCCCGGCTGGGCCTGGTGGCGCGGACCCGTCCGACTCCGGCGCGGGCTCGCTGGCGGTGATGTCCGCCCTGCCCGCCGAGGAGACCGAGGATTCCGACTACGCCTGGCCGGGTCCCCGGCCGGGCACGGGACGCGAGGGGGGGCCGCGCCGCGAGAGCGAACCTACGCGGCTCAACCCGCGCTACGTCTTCGAGAGCTTCGTCATCGGCGCGAGCAACCGGTTTGCCCACGCGGCGGCCGTGGCCGTCGCCGAGGCTCCTGCGAAGGCCTACAACCCGCTGTTCATCTACGGCGACTCCGGCCTGGGCAAGACCCACCTGCTGCACGCGATCGGCCACTACGCGCAGAACCTGTACGGCGGAGTGCGCGTGCGCTATGTGAGCTCCGAGGAGTTCACCAACGACTTCATCAACTCGATCCGGGACGACAAGGCCTCGGCGTTCCAGCGCCGCTACCGCGACCTCGAAATCCTCCTCGTCGACGACATCCAGTTCCTGGAGAACAAGGAGCGCACGCAAGAGGAGTTCTTCCACACCTTCAACACCCTCTACAACGCGAACAAGCAGATCGTCATCTCCAGCGACCGCCCACCCAAGCAGCTAACCACCCTGGAGGACCGGATGCGCAGCCGGTTCGAGTGGGGCCTGATCACCGACGTCCAGCCGCCCGACCTCGAGACCCGCATCGCGATCCTCCGCCGCAAGGGCTCCCAGGACGGTCTCGCCGGGCCTCCCGAGGTTCTCGAGTACATCGCCAGCAAGATCTCCACGAACATCCGCGAGCTTGAGGGCGCCCTGATCCGGGTGACGGCCTTCGCCAGCCTCAACCGGCAGGGCGTCGACCTCGCGCTGGCCGAGATCGTGCTCCGGGACCTCATTCCCGACGCCTCCAGCCCCGAGATCACCGCGGCGACGATCATGGCTCAGACTTCCGGGTACTTCGGACTGAGCATGGAGGACCTCTGCGGCTCCTCCCGGTCCCGCATGCTCGTCCAGGCGCGGCAGATCGCGATGTACCTGTGCCGTGAACTGACCGACCTCTCCCTGCCCAAGATCGGCCAGCAGTTCGGCGGTCGCGACCACACCACCGTGATGCACGCCGACCGCAAGATCCGCCAGCAACTCAGCGAACGGCGCTCGACCTACAACCAGGTCACCGAGCTCACTAACCGTATCAAGTCCCAGGCGCGCTCGGCATGAGCATCCGCTGCGCCCGCATCCCGGCCGGGCCGATCGAGGTCGCCGAGCCCATCGTTCGATCCACTCGTACACAGCCTGGGGAAAACTCTGTGGACCAAGAAGCCTCCCGCGGGGGATATCCGGAGGGCTACCGAGGGCACGGCCCCGGCGGTGCCAACGGGGTCCCCCGTCAGCAGCCGGCGGCACACAGATCCTGCCCGTGTTCTTTCGCTGGTGCTCGGACCGCTGACCAGCAGGAATCCAGCTTGTCCCCAGGATCCACGGTGCTGATGACGATGACGACATCTTTCTTCCCCTTGACTTCTCCCGACGAGCGCGGGCGTCGGCTGGGGACATCGAGCCGGCGGTCCCCCTCCGCTGACAGCTCCAGCCGCAGGAGGTCCCGGTGAAGTTTCAGGTCGAGCGCAGCGTGTTGGCCGACGCCGTCGCCTGGGTGGCCCGCAGCCTGCCGGCCCGCCCGCCGGTGCCGGTGCTGGCGGGGCTGCTGCTGCAGGCGGGCGAGGACCGGCTGACGCTCTCGGGCTTCGACTACGAGGTCTCGACCCGGGTCGAGACCTCAGCCGACGTGGTCGAGCCGGGCGCGGCCCTGGTCAGCGGTCGGTTGCTCGCCGACATCTCCCGCAGCCTGCCCGACCGCCCCGTCGAGGTGAGCGGAGAGGGCAGCCGGGTGACGCTGCGCTGCGGCAGCGCCCGCTTCACGCTGCTCACCCTGCCCCTCGAGGACTACCCCGAGTTGCCGGCCATGCCCTCGGCCTCGGGCACCGTGTTCGGGTCCGCCTTGGCGGCCGCCGTGGCCCAGGTCGCAATCGCCGCGGGCCGTGACGACACGCTGCCGGTCCTCACCGGGGTGCGGCTGGAGATCGACGGCGAGGTCGTGACCCTGGCCGCCACCGACCGCTACCGCCTGGCGATGCGCGAGCTCCGGTGGAGCCCCGAGCAGTCGGGCATCAGCACGACTGCGCTGGTGCCGGCCCGCACGCTGGCGGAGACGGCGCGCGCGCTGGCCGGGGCCGACCGCGTGACGGTCGCCCTGGCCGACGGCACGAGTGGCGAGGGTCTCGTGGGCTTCGAGGGCGGGGGGCGGCGCACCACTACCCGGCTGCTCGACGGGGAGTTCCCCAAGTACCGCTCCCTGCTGCCGGCGGAGTCGAACGCGGTGGCGACCGTGGGCACCGGATCGCTGATCGACTCGGTGAAACGGGTGGCGCTCGTCGCCGAGCGCAACGCGCCGGTCCGGTTCGCCTTCTCCGATGGTCTGGTGACCCTGGAGGCCGGCGGGGGCGAGGAGGCCCAGGCCTCGGAGTCCCTCGAGGCGCGGCTGGACGGCGACGACCTCAGCATCGCCTTCAATCCGGCCTACCTGCTCGACGGCCTCGCCGCCATCGACGCGCCCTACGTGCGACTGGCCTTCACCACGCCTACGCGGCCCGCAGTCTTCACCGGAGCGGCGGCACCGGAGCCGGCCACCGATGACGAGGACAAGGCCGAGGTCGACTACCGCTACCTCCTGATGCCGGTGCGCCTTTCCAGCTGACGGTGCGCGTGGTTGCCTGGGAGGCAGCAGCCACGGCGGGCAGGGGCGGGAGGACAGCATGCAGGTCGGCCTCATCGGGCTCGGCAAGATGGGTGGCAACATGCGCGAGCGCCTGCGCCACGCCGGCCACCAGGTCATCGGCTACGCACGCGAGTCCACGACGCGCGACGTCGCCAGCCTCGAGGAGCTCGTGGACAAGCTGTCCGCGCCGCGCGTCGTCTGGCTGATGATTCCGGCCGGCCAGGCCACCCACGCCACCGTGCGCGCCCTGGCCGAGCTGCTCGAGCCCGGCGACGTCGTGGTCGAAGGCGGCAACTCGAGGTGGACCGACGACCGCGAGCACGCGGCCCTCCTGGGCGAGAAGGGCATCGGCTATCTCGACTGCGGCGTCTCCGGCGGGGTCTGGGGCCTCACCAACGGCTACGCGCTGATGGTGGGCGGCGCCGCCGAGGACGTCGAGAAGGTGCAGCCGATCTTCGACCAGCTCAAGCCGGCCGAGCACGGCTTCGTGCACGCCGGCCCGGTGGGCGCTGGGCACTTCGCGAAGATGGTCCACAACGGCATCGAGTACGGGATGATGCAGGCCTACGCGGAGGGCTACGAGTTGCTCGCCGCCGCTCCCCTCGTCGAGGACGTGCCGGGGATCTTCCGCTCCTGGACCTCGGGCACGGTGATCCGCTCCTGGCTGCTCGACCTGCTCGTCCGCGCTCTCAACGAGGACGACGACCTGTCCGAGCTGCGCGGCGTCGCCTCGGACTCCGGTGAGGGGCGCTGGACGGTGGAGGCGGCGATCGCGCACGGGGTTCCGATGCCGGCGATAAGCGCGGCGCTGTTCGCGCGCTTCGCCTCCCAGCAGCAGGACTCGCCGGCGATGAAGGTGGTCGCCGCGTTGCGCAACCAGTTCGGCGGGCACGGGGTCACCGCGCACGTCGATCCCGAGCACGGCGCCCGGGACGAGCCCTTGGTCGACTCGACTCCCGGCGCGCTGGAGGCGGCCCCCGCTCCGCCCGCACCCGGGTGGGACAGCGCGACCCGCTGATGCACGTCTCGCGGTTCGCGCTCACCGACTTCCGCTCCTACGGGGCCGTCGAGCTGGACCTCCCCAGGGGCCGCAGCGCGCTGGTCGGACCCAACGGGCAGGGCAAGACCAACCTGGTGGAGGCGCTGAACTACCTTGCGACGCTCGGCTCCCATCGGGTGGCCACCGACGCCGCGCTGGTGCGGCTGGGCGCTGCCCGAGCCGTCATCCGGGCCCAGGTGGAGCGCGACGGACGGTCGCTGCTCGTCGAGCTCGAGATCACTCCCGGCAAGGCCAATCGCGCGCGGGTGAACCGGGCGCCGGTGCCCCGGCCTCGGGAGGTCCTGGGGCTGCTGCGCACGGTGCTGTTCGCCCCCGAGGACCTCGCGCTGGTGAAGGGCGACCCCGGTGACCGCCGCGGCTACCTCGACGACCTGCTCGTCGCCCGAGCCCCTCGACTGGGCGGCGTGCGCGCCGACTACGACCGCGTGCTCAAGCAGCGCAACGCGCTGCTGAAGTCGGCGGGCCCTCGCGCGCGGGGCGGGACGGGCGACCTGCGGACGCTGGAGGCGTGGGACACCCATCTGGCCCGGGTCGGCGCCGAGCTGCTCGCGGCACGTCTCGACCTGGTCGACGCGTTGCGCCCGCTGGTCGACAAGTCCTACGCCGCGATCGCGGGCACCGGGGGCGAAGGCGCCTCGGGGGGCGGTCCCGCGGACCTCGAGTACCGCAGCTCGCTGCCGTCGGGCGCCGGTCCGGGCGCCGACCGGGCGGCTCTCGCCGACGCCCTGCTCGCAGCCTTCGCCGGGCTGCGCAAGGAGGAGCTGGATCGTGGCGTGACGCTGGTCGGCCCGCATCGCGACGACCTGCTGCTCATGCTCGGGCCGCTGCCTGCCAAGGGCTACGCCAGCCACGGCGAGTCGTGGTCGTACGCGCTCGCCCTGCGGCTGGCGGCGTACTCCCTGCTGCGGGCCGACGGCGGGGAGCCCGTCCTCGTCCTCGACGACGTATTCGCCGAGCTCGACACCGATCGCCGCCGGCGCCTCAACGACCTCGTCGCCGACGCCGAGCAGGTGCTGGTGACCGCTGCCGATCCCGCCGACGTGCCGGAGAGCATCGACGGGGCCTGGGTCGAGGTGCAGGCGGGGCAGGTGCGCCGGGTCCGATGAGCAAGCGCGCGGCAGACGACACGGAGCCGCCGGAGCCGCCGGAGCCGCCGGCGGCGCCGCTGGCACGCTC
>JALYMT010000211.1 GCA_030773555.1 Actinomycetota bacterium
CGGCGTCGGCCATGAGGATCACCTTGTGGTAGCGCAGCTTCGCGATGGTGAAGTCGTCGTGCACGCCGGTGCCCAGGGCCGAGATGAGGGCCTGGACCTCGTTGTTCTGCAGCACGCGGTCGATGCGCGCCTTCTCGACGTTGAGGATCTTGCCGCGGATCGGCAGGATCGCCTGGAACTTCGCCTCCCGGCCGCCCTTCGCGCTGCCACCTGCGCTGTCGCCCTCGACGATGTACAGCTCGCACTTCTCCGGCTCGGTCCACTGGCAGTCGGCGAGCTTGCCGGGCAGGCCGCCGGACTCCAGCAGGCCCTTGCGGCCGCGCGCCAGATCACGCGCCTTGCGGGCAGCCAGCCGGGCGCTCGCGGCGGCAATCGCCTTGCGCACGATCTCCTTGCCCTCGGCCGGGTTCTGCTCGAACCAGGCACCGAGCTGGTCGTTGCACACGGTCTGCACGAACGAGCGGGCCTCGGTGTTGCCGAGCTTGGTCTTCGTCTGGCCCTCGAACTGCGGTTCGCCCAGCTTGATCGACACGATCGCGGTGAGTCCCTCGCGGATGTCCTCGCCGGCGAGGTTGGCGTCCTTGTCCTTGAGCAGCCCCCACTGCCGGGCGAACTTGTTCACCAGCGAGGTGAGCGCGGAGCGGAAACCCTCCTCGTGGGTGCCGCCCTCGTGGGTGTTGATGGTGTTGGCGAACGTGTAGACCGACTCGGAGAAGCCGGTGTTCCACTGCATCGCCACCTCGAGGGCGAGCCGACGCGCGTCGTCCTCGCTCTCGAAGGCGATCACCGAGCGGTGCGAGGCGCCCTTGGTCGCGTTGAGGTGGCGCACGTAGTCGGCGATGCCGCCCTCGTAGAAGTACGTGACATCGACCGGCCCGCCCTCCTCGACGATGAACTTCGGCCGCTCGTCACGCAGAGCGATCGTGAGGCCGCGGTTGAGGAACGCCATCTCCCGGAACCGGCTGGAGATGGTCTCGAAGACGTACTCAGTGGTCTCGAAGATGTCCGCGTTCGGCCAGAAGGTGACCGTCGTGCCCGTCTCGTCGGTGGCCTCCTCCCGGCGCAGGTCGCCGGTGGGGACGCCGTGCTCGAACTCCTGGCGCCAGGTGAAGCCGTCGCGGCGCACCTCGACCGCCAGCCGGCTCGACAGCGCGTTGACCACCGAGACGCCCACGCCGTGCAAGCCGCCCGAGACCGCGTAGCCCGCACCGCCGAACTTGCCGCCGGCGTGCAGGACCGTCAGCACGACCGTGATCGCGGGCTTGCGCTCGACCGGGTGCAGGTCGACGGGGATGCCGCGCCCGTTGTCGCGCACCCGCAGCCCACCGTCCTCGAGCAGCGTCACCTCGATGCGGTCGCAGTGCCCGGCCAGTGCCTCGTCGACAGAGTTGTCGACCACCTCCCAGACGAGGTGGTGCAGGCCGCGCTCCCCGGTGGACCCGATGTACATCCCGGGGCGCTTGCGGACGGCGTCGAGGCCCTCGAGGACGGTGATCGCGCTCGCGTCGTACGCCGCCGACTCGGCAAACTGCTCCTCGGACAAGGGCACCCCTCTGCTCGCTCTCCGGCGCCCGCCGGGCCGACGGAGGCCGATGGACCGCAATCCGCGGTGTCGTGGGTGCGCCGTTCTGCAACTGAAGAAAGAGTCTACCCGGTCACCCCGACAGAATCGGGTCTACGACGGCCTGGAGCACGCCTCTGTGGCGTCAACCTCCCTGGGGACGACTCCCGATACCGGGACTGCTGTCGCGACCGGCTCCCATCCCGCTGGGCGCGTCGCGGCTCGCGCCGCCGGTCAGCCGTAGGTGTCTCTCGGTCCGCGGCCGCGCACCGACAGGGGCCCCCGGCGCCAGGAGGGCGCTGACGGGCCCAGCACCCGGATCCGCCGCACCAGGCCGACGCCGAGCTCGTCGTCGAGGCGCCGCTGCAGCGCCGGCACGAGCAGGCGGACCTGCGTGGCCCAGGCGGTGGAATCGGCCACGAGGACGAGCTCCCCGGCGTCGTCGCCGTCGGTGTTGTTGTTGAAGGACTCCGGCCGGCAGTGGGCGGCGAGCTCGGCACCCATCAGCTCCGGCCAGCGGGCCAGCGCCCCGCCGACCGCGACGTCGGTCGTCCAGCCCCGCTCGGCCACCAGTCGGTCGATGGAGCGGTCGAGCAGCTGCGGGTCGCGCTCGTCGGGGCCAGGTCCGCTGCGGCGCGCCGGGTCGACCCGACGGGGGCCGCGGGCCACGGCTCCCGCGCCCGCTCCACGAGGCC
>JALYMT010000212.1 GCA_030773555.1 Actinomycetota bacterium
AGCCCTACAGCCAGGCCGGCAGCGAGGGCAGCGCGTCGGCGGTCTTGAGCCCGCTGCCCGACGAGCGCCCGATCAGCCAGGCCAGCAGGTCCGCGGCCGACCCCGACACCTCGATCGGCGGACGCTCCCCCATGGTCACCGCCCACGTACGCGGTCGGTCGTCGGGCACGAGCTGCAGCGCGGGCGCGCCCTGGGCGCAGGAGAAGTACTCGCAGACCTCGTCGAGCAGCAGGTCGACCGCGCCCTCGGGCAGGTCGCCGACCGCGGCGCCGGCGCCCAGGTCGACGGCGTGCAGCCACACCTCCTTGACGCGCATCCACGGCAGCTCGGCGCCCGGGATCGGCCGCCCCCGCGACGTGCGCACCTGCGCCTGCCACCCGGCCTCGTCGAGGGCCGCGAACGCGTCCTGCAGCGCCGCCGCGGAGGCCGCCACGTCGGCGATCAGCTCCGCCGCCGGCCGGCCCGCGCCCTGCTGGATCTGCGCGTTGCGGTCGGCGACGCTGCGGTACATCGGCGTCTCCACCCCCGTCCGCGCCCAGGTCGCCAGCCGCACGAGCGCGTCGGCGTTGCGGGCGACGTGGGTGGCGACGTGGCCGCGGGTCCAGCCGGGCAGCACCGAGGGCGCCGAGACGTCGAGCCCGTCGAGCTGCGCGGCGAAGAACTGCTCGCCCGCGCGCATCCAGTCCAGAGTGACCGAGGTGTCCTGCACGCTCATCGGGTCCCCGCCTCCTCGCGCCGCAGCTGCGCGGCGATGTCCTCGCGCAGCGCCTTCTTGTCTATCTTGCCGACCTTCGTGCTGGCCAGCTCCGTACACGACACCAGACGCTCGGGCAGCTTGTACGTCGCCACGCCGACGGCCTGCATCGCCGACCGTACCTCGTCCAGGGTCACCGACGCGCCCGGGCGCGGGACGACGTAGAGGCACACCCGCTCGCCCAGCACGGGGTCGGGCATCGCCACCGCGGCGACCTGGGCGACCGCGGGCAGCGCGTAGACGAGGTTCTCCACCTCCTCGGCGGAGATCTTCTCACCGCCCCGGTTGATCATGTCCTTGTCGCGGCCCTCGACGACGAGGTTGCCGCTGGGATGCCAGCGGCAGATGTCGCCGCTGCGGTACCACCCGTCGGCGGTGAACGCGCGGGCGTTGTGCTCGGGCGCGCGGTAGTAGCCCCGCGGCGTGTACGGCCCGCGGGTGAGCAGCGAGCCGGGCGCGCCGGCGGGCACCGGCACGTCGTGCTCGTCGACGAGCAGCACCTCGTCGGCCGGCGACATCGGCCGGCCCTGGGTGGCCACGACCACGTCCTCGGGGTCGTCGAGGCCGGTGTAGTTGAGCAGCCCCTCGGCCATGCCGAACACCTGCTGCAGGGTGCACCCGAGCACCGGGCGCACCTGGCGGCCGACCTCGTCGGCCAGCCGCGCGCCGCCGACCTGCAGCACCCGCAGCGACGCCAGGTCGCCGGCACCGACCTCCGCCGCGTGCTCCAGCCAGCGCTGCGCGACCGCGGGGACGACCGCCGCGTGCGTCACGCCCTCGGCTCGTACGGTGGCGAAGACCCGCGCCGGCTCCGGCGAGGGCAGCATGACCGCGGTGCCGCCGACGAACAGGGTGCCGAGGAGCCCCGGACAGGCCAGCGGGAAGTTGTGGCTGGCGGGCAGCGTCCCGAGATAGACGGTGCTCGCGTCGAAGCCGCACACCTCGCCGCTGCGCCGCGCGTTGTAGGCGTAGTCGTCGTGGGTGCGCGCGATCAGCTTGGGCAGCCCGGTCGTGCCGCCGGAGAGCAGGAACACCGCGACCTCGCGGCTGCCCGGCGCCTCGGCGTCCAGGCGGCAGCGCGCGGCGTCGGCGTCCTCGGCCGGCGCGCACAGCGCACCCAGGTCGTGGGCGGTGCCGCGTACGGAGCCGAGCACCAGCACGTGCGCCAGGTCGGGCAGCGACCCGGCGAGGGCGTGCGCGAGCGCCTGGTGGTCGAAGCCGCGCAGCTCGTCGGGCACCGCGATCGCGGCGGCCTCGGAGTGCTCGGCGAGGTAGGACAGCTCGGCCTGCCGGTGCGCGGGCAGCGCCATCACCGGCACGACGCCGGCGCGCAGGCAGCCGAGGGTGAGGACGACGAACTCCCAGCAGTTCGGCAGCTGCACGAGCATCCGGTCGCCCGCGGCCAGGCCGAGCTCCCGCAGCCGCAGCGCCGCCCCGTCGGCGCGGGCGGCGAGCTCCGCGTACGTCAGCCGCGTCTGCCCGTCGACCAGCGCGAGCGCGCCGGGGGTGGCGTCGACCTGGCGCAGCAGGTGCGCGCCCAGCGGTCGGCCCTCCCAGTAGCCGGCGGCGACGTAGCGCGCGGCCTCCTCCTCGGGCCAGGGCACCACGCCCTCAGCGATCGGACGCGCCATCGGCCGGCTCCTCTCGTACGGTCACTTCTCGTACGGTCACCACCGCGTCCAGCGCGACCAGGCCGTCGGCGGTGACCCGCAGTGGGTTGATCTCCACGTCGGCGAGCTCGGGGGCGGCGAGGAGCAGCGCGCCGAGCGCGCGGACCACGCGGCCCAGCGCGCGGCGGTCGAGCACCGGG
>JALYMT010000213.1 GCA_030773555.1 Actinomycetota bacterium
ACCGATGGCAGCTCGGCCCCGCGCTGTGACGGCTCCGGCTCACCGCGCCCCGCCCCCTTGATCGACATCGACGTTCGGCGGGCGGCGGGCGGCGGGCGGGGTCAGCGCAGGCCGAGCTCGCGGGCGATCAGCATGCGCTGCACCTCGCTGGTGCCCTCCCCGATCTCGAGGATCTTCGCGTCGCGCCACATGCGGGCGACCGGGAACTCGTTCATGAAGCCGTAGCCGCCGTGGATCTGCGTGGCGTCGCGGGCGTTGTCGACCGCGATGGTCGAGGAGTGCAGCTTCGCGATCGCCGCCTCCTTCTTGAAGGGCTCGCCTCGCAGCATCTTCGCCGCGGCGGCGTAGTAGGCCAGCCGGGCGGTGTGCGCCCGCGCCTCCATGTCGGCGATCTTGAAGGAGATGGCCTGGTACGACCCGATCGGCGCGCCGAAGGCCTCGCGCTGCTTCGCGTACGTCACCGACTCGTCGACGCAGCCCTGCGCGAGCCCCACCGCCAGCGCGGAGATGGCGATCCGGCCCTCGTCGAGGGTCTGCAGGAACTGCGCGTAGCCCCGCCCACGCGACCCCACCAGGTTGGCGGCCGGCACCCGGCAGTCGGAGAACGACAGCTCGCGGGTGTCGGAAGCGTTCCAGCCGACCTTGGAGTAGCGCTGCCCGACCACGAAGCCGGGCGTTCCGCGCGGCACGAGGATCGCGGAGATCTCCTTCGCGCCGTCCGGCCTCCTGCCGGTGACCGCGGTGATCGTCACGAAGCCGGTCATGTCGGTGCCGGCGTTGGTGATGAACGCCTTCGACCCGTTGATCACCCACTCGTCGCCGTCGAGGACGGCGGTCGTCCGGGTGGCGCCGGCGTCGGAGCCGCCCCCGGGCTCGGTCAGCCCGTAGCCGCCGAGGATCTCCCCCGCGCACAGCCGGGGCAGCCACGCGCGCTTCTGCTCGTCGCTGCCGAAGCGGTAGATGGGCATGACTCCCAGCGACACCGCCGCCTCGAGCGTGATGGCCACCGAGGAGTCGACCCGGGCGAGCTCCTCGAGGGCTACGCACAGCGCGAAGTAGTCGCCGCCCATGCCGCCGTACTCCTCGGGGAAGGGCAGGCCGAACAGCCCCATCTGCCCCATCTGCCGGACGATCTCGTACGGGAACTCGTCGCGCTCGTAGTAGTCGTAGATGCGGGGCGCCACGACCTCGTGGGCGAACTCCTCGACGGTCTTGCGCAGCGCCTCGAGCTCGTCGTCGAGCCGGAAGTCGAGCACGGCGATCTCCTCTGGGCGGCAGCCGGAGCCCGGCCGCGTCGGGGTGACTCGCGTCACAGGGAAGTCCCGGGACCACGGTAACCGGGGAAGCCGCGGGGGCGGACGGTAGCCTCGCGGGAAGCCGACCCACACCCGGAAGTAGCGGATGAGACTGCTGACCGCCCTGTACGCCCGGCTCGACTCGCTGGTGCACGAGCTGTTGAAGTTCGCGACGGTCGGGGCCCTGGCCTTCGTGGTCGACGTGGGGCTGTTCAACCTCCTGCGCCTGGGCCCGCTGGACGACAAGCCGCTGACGGCCAAGACCGTCTCGGTGGTCGCGGCGACCTGGGTCGCCTACTTCGGCAACCGGCACTGGACCTTCCGCCACCGGGGCCGGCGCGGTTTCCGCCGGGAGACCGTGCTGTTCTTCGTCCTCAACGGGGTGGCCCTGGGCATCTCGCTGGCCTGCCTCGGCTTCTCGCACTACGTGTTCGGCTTCACGGGCAGGCTGGCCGACAATATCGCCGCCAACGTCGTCGGCATGGCGATCGGCACGGCGTTCCGCTTCTGGTCCTACCGCCGATGGGTCTTCCCGCACGTCGCGGCCGAGGAGGAGCCCCTCGAGCCGGTCGCCGCCGCCTGACCCCGGTCGCCTGACCCCGGTCGCCTGCTGCCTCAGGCCGGCCCGGACACAAAGGCCGGCGGCGCGGGGACCTCGACCGTCCCCAGGAACAGCGCGAAGACCGCGGGGCGCTGCGACACCAGCTCGAGGCGCCCCCCGTCGGCCTGGGCCAGGTCGCGGGCCAGGGCCAGCCCCAGGCCGGTGCTCGAGCGCCACTCACCGAGCGCTCGAAGACGCGGTGCCCCAGCTCGGCGGGCACCCCGGGGCCCTCGTCGCGGACCTCCAGCACGACCGAGCCGCCGGCGAGGCGGGTGCGCACCCCCACCGTCCCGGCGCCGTGCGCCAGGCTGTTCTCCAGCAGGGTGGCGAGCACCTGGGCGAGCCCGCCCGGGGTGGCGCAGGCCTCCAAGCCGCGCAGTCCGCTCACCGCGACCCGGCGGCGGGCGGCGTCGAAGGCCGGCCGCCACTCGTCGACCTGCTGGTCGATCACCTCGTCCAGGCGGACGCGCTCGGTCGTGGCCACCCGGCTCTGCCGGCTGCTGGCCAGCAGGTGCTCGACGGTGGCCGCCAACCGCTCGACCTGGCCGATGGCGATGCGCGCCTCCTCCCGCACGATGCCGGGGTCCTCGGTGTTGAGGATCTCCTCCAGGCGCATCGACAGCGCGGTCAGCGGCGTACGGAGCTGGTGGCTGGCGTCGCTGGCGAACTGCCGCTCGATGGCGAGCATGTCGGCCACCCGTTCGGCGCTGCGCTCGAGCACCTCCGCGACCCGGTCGACCTCCTCCAGGCCGTAGCGCGCGAACTGCGGGCGGGCCTCCCCGGAGCCCAGCCGCTGGGCGTGGTGAGCGAGGTCGACGAGCGGCTCGGCGAGCCGTCGGGCCTGGCGCAGCCCGAGGGTGACCGCGGCGACGACGGCCAGCACCGCGACGAGCAGCACCACGAGGACGACGCGGAACATCCGCGCCACCCCGGCCGAGCGCGAACGCTGCGCGGTGACGGAGTACGAGCCGCCCTGGAAGCGGCCGACGCTCGCCGGATCGCGCGGCCGCTCGCCCGAGCTGACCACGCTCCCGTCGGGCAGGCGCACCTCGACGTGGTAGCCCTGGGGGGCCCGGAGCTGGCTCGGCGACAGGGCCTGGCCGGCGGCCACGGGCTCGCCGACGGCCTGGCCCACCGACTCCGCGACCGCCTTGGCGGCCCTCTCGGCGTCCTGGCGGACGACGACGACCGCGGCGACCGCGAGCGGGACACCCAGCAGGAGAACGGCGACCACCGCGACCGCCAGCGTCGACTGCACGATCCGTCGGCGCACGACGTCACCTCCTCCCGACTCCCGCTCGAGCCGTCACTCCCGCTCGAACCGGAAGCCGACGCCCCGTACGGTGCTGATGAACCGCGGGCTGGCCGCCTCGTCGCCGAGCTTCTTGCGCAGCCAGGAGACGTGCATGTCGAGCGTCTTGGTCGAGCCCCACCAGGAGGTGTCCCAGACCTCCCGCATGAGCTGCTCGCGGGTGACGACCTTGCCGGCGTCGCGAACGAGCACCCGCAGCAGGTCGAACTCCTTCGCGGTGAGGGTCAGCTCGCGCTCCCCCACCCAGGCCCGGTGCGAGTCGACGTCGATGCGCACCCCCTGCACGCCCTGCACCGGAGCCTCGGTGGACCCCCGGCGCAGCAGGGCGCGCACCCGGGCCAGCAGCTCGGCCAGCCGGAACGGCTTCTGCACGTAGTCGTCGGCGCCGGCGTCGAGACCGACCACGGTGTCGACCTCGTCGGCGCGGGCGGTGAGGATCAGCACCGGGACGACGTGCCCCTCCGCCCGCAACCGGCGGCAGACCTCGAGCCCGTCCAGGTTCGGCAGGCCGAGGTCGAGGACCACCACGTCGGCCTCGCCCCGCAGCGCCGACTCCAGTGCCTGCGCCCCGTCCTCGCGCACGTCGACGTCGTAGCCCTCGCGGCGCAGCGCCCGGGCGAGCGGCTCGGAGATGGCCGCGTCGTCCTCGGCGAGCAGAACAAGGGTCATGTCCGCGAGGGTACGGCCCTAAACGCGCTATGTCATTATTTGACTACTCTTGGTGTTCGTGGCGCCGGAGCTCAGGCCCAGCCGCGGACCCGCTGCGCCAGCGCCCGGGCCTGCTGCAGCCGGCGCTCGTACGTGCTGCCCAGGGCGAGCAGGAGCAGCCCGGCCGCCCCGAGCGAGCCATCGCGGCAGAGCGGCGGCGTACGGGGCGAGCTGCGCGACGGCGTCGACGGCCAGGACGGCGCCGCCCACGACCAGCGGCGCGTGCAGGCGCCGGGCGGCGCCGACGAGGGTGACGGCCAGCGCGGCGGCCAGCAGGAGCAGCGGGCGCAGCGGTGCCTGGGCGCCGTCGGAGAGGGCGACGACGAGGCTGGGCAGCAGGCCGAGCGCCAGCGCGGAGCCGTACGCGTGCCAGGAGGACGCCCCCAGGTCCCGGCGCCGGCGCAGGAAGCCGACCGCGAGCAGCACCAGGGCCGGCGCCACGGTGTAGGCCTCGACCAGGGCGATCTCGGCCGCGAGCAGCCGGACCCAGCCGGCGGCGGTGGGCAGCGCCACCGCCAGCCACCCGCAGCCGCGACGGTCGACCTGCACTGCAGCACCCGCGGCGCCGATCCCGCCCACGGTCAGCGCCGACGACAGGGCCAGCGG
>JALYMT010000214.1 GCA_030773555.1 Actinomycetota bacterium
GGGCCAGGGCGGTGCGCAGGGCGGGCAGGTGCAGGTGCCCGTTGACCCGCCGGAACTGCTTGCCGGCCTCGAGCATGCCCGCGGCGCACCAGCGCAGCGCCATGTTCCCGTCCTGCCAGTGCTTCACGTTCTTGGCGTGCTCCCGGCAGATCGAGATCATCGACTCGATCGCGTTCGTCGATCGCAGCGTCCGCGCCAGCGTCGGGGGCACGGCCAGGCGCAGCACGGTCAGGGTCTCGGCGAGTCCCTCGCGCAGGCTGGCCGCCGCCCCGGGATGGGTCCGCTCCAGCTCCTTGGCCAGGGCCTCCAGCTGGGCCTGCGCGTCGAGGGCGGACTCGACGTGGTAGGCCTGGCGCATCCGGGACTCGACCAGGCCGCGGAGGCGCTCGGGCAGGTGGTCCCGCACGTTGCGGATCTTGTGGAGCTGGCAGCGCTGGATCACTGGAGCGTCGAAGACCTCCGCGACGGCCTTGGCCAGGGCCTTCGCCCCGTCAATGACCACCAGCACGGGGTGGGTGGTGTTCAGGCCGCGCTCGCGCAGCCCGACCAGCAGCCCGCGGACCGTGGTGGTGTTCTCCGTCGAGCCCTCAACCAGGGCGAGCGGGTGCTTCGTGCCCTCGGTGTCGATGCCCAGCGCCACCACGCATAGGTGCTCGCCGAAGTGCACCCCGTCGACCAGGAGGGCCACCAGGTCCAGGCCCTCGAGGGGACGGGCGAGCAGCTCGGCCAGCGCGGTCTCGGTCGCTCGGACGAACCTCCGCGACACCGCGGACTTGCTCGTCGCCGTGGCGGCCTGCGCAACGCTCTGCCCGACCGGCTCGAGCCCAATCTGGTAACGGCGGGTGGACAGGCCCGCGAGCATGCGCTCCAGGGCCATCCGCCCGAGCACCTCGGTGCCGGTGAACAGCTCATAGGAGGGCACCGGCAGCTCGCCCGAGCCGTCCGCGGCGCGCACCCGGGGCCGGGACACCGGTACCCGCCGCCCCCCGAGGGTCACCGACCCCGGCCCCGACCCGTGCCGCACCGCGACCCGATCGGAATCGTGCTTGCCGCGCGGCCCAGCGATCGCGGCCACATCGGCCTCGAACATCACCTGCATCACCTGCAGCCCGGTCCCCACCGCCAGCGCCAGCAGGCCCTCCTGCAGGTCCGCGGCGATCTCTCCCACCGCGACCGACACCTGCTTCGGCACCGCCGGCTGCGCCTCACTGGCCGGCGCGGTCTTCCTCTGATACTGCTTGGTCACAGCGGTCCCCTGTCCTGTTCGGCTGTCTTGGCGGACGCCCAACACCTACCGGTGTCAGCCGGGGGACCGCCACCTCAACTTCCACGAGGACCAGGACAACCTCCCTCCGCGCCCCACAGGGCGAAGCGGACCTTGTTCTTCGGGTTGACCTTCGCCATCTGCTCGGCGACCTCGAGGACCGTCGCGCTGCCCGAGCCGTTGTCGTTGATGCCGGGGCCGACGGCGACGGAGTCAAGGTGGGCGCCGGCCATCACCACGTTCTCCGGGTCACCGGACTTCGACTCGGCGAGCACGTTGTAGTTAGTCGCCGTCCCCCGGAACGTGTCGGTCTTGACCCGCAGGGTCAGGCCCTGGGGTACCAGCCCGACGAGCCCTTCGCCCAGGGACTGGGTGACCGAGACGACCGGCAGGTCGAGCGCGAAGGTGTCGCCCAGGGTCCCGTTCAGCTCGCCGGTGACGTTGTTGTAGACGACGACCGCGGTGGCCCCCGCGTTGGCGGCGCTGGTGGCCTTGGTGGCGAAGGGGCAGGAGCCTCGACTCACCAGGACGACGGTGCCGGCGTTGGCGGCGCCGAAGTCCCCGGACTCACAACCGGTGGCAGCCCCCTTCGGCACGGAGGCCGCAGCCGTGACGTCGCCGCTGCCGCTGTAGCTCATGATCCGCGTGGGAAGGTCACGCGCCGGCGCGGGCGCGGTCTGGCGGAGGACGGTTCCCGGCTTCTCGATGAAGCTCTGGAACGTGAACGGCTGCACCGTGACCGCGTAGCCGGCGTTCTCGAGCACCTTGACCGCGTAGTCCTTGGACGCGTCGTAGCCCGACAGGCCCGACACCCGGGTCGCGCCGTTGGCGTCGGCGATGCGCTGCAGCGCGTCGAGGTGCTCGGCCACGCCCGCGGCGGTGACTGCCTCGCGAAGCTTCTTCGAGGTGTTGTTCGTGGCGTTCGGGTCAGCGGCGGACGTCGGCGAGGCGCCGACGACGCCGGCGGCGAGTGTCAGGGCACCTGCGGCCGCCGCCAGACGCCGCCGGTTGCTGTTGCTCGCGGTCACGTAGGATGTCCTATTTGTGATGAGGTTCGGCGCGTCAGGGACAGTAGAACCCTGCTGTCACGAAGCGCAATACATTCATCACTTGTAGTTCGCGAGGCAGTGGCTGGATGGGGCGTACGGGGGTCGGCGGACGTCGGGACAGCGGGGCCTCGTTAGGCTCTGCGGACGTGCCGAGCCCCTTCGACCCGTCGGTGCGCCTGCACGTCGTCACCGGCAAGGGCGGCACAGGCAAGACTGTGGTGGCCGCCGCGCTGGCCCTGGCGCTGGCCGAGGTCGGGCGCCGCGTGCTGCTGGTCGAAGTGGAGGGCCGCCAGTCGCTCGCCCCCGTGCTCGGCGTCGCCCCCCTGGCTTACGAGGAGCGGGTGCTGCCGCACACCGTCGGCGGCGGGCGCGTGAGCGGGCAGGCCGTGGACGCCGAGTCGGCCCTGCTGGAGTACCTCGAGCTGTTCTACGCGCTGGGCCGCTCGGGCAGGGCGTTGCGCCGCGCCGGCGCCCTCGCGCTGATCACGACGATCGCCCCCGGCGCCCGTGACCAGCTGCTCGCCGGCAAGGTGTACGAGGCCGTGCGCCGCCGCGGCGCCGACGGGTCGTACGCCTACGACGCCGTCGTCCTCGACGCCCCGCCGACGGGGCGCATCGCGCGCTTCCTGACTGTCAGCGGCGAGGTCGCCGCGCTGGCCAGCCGCGGCCCCATCGGCGGCCAGGCCGCCTCGGTGCTGGAGCTGCTGCGTTCGCCCGCGACCGCCGTCCACCTGGTGACGCTGCTCGAGGAGATGCCCGCGCAGGAGACCCGCGACGCCGCCGCCGAACTGCGCGCCGCGGGGTTGCCCCTGGGTGCCCTGGTGGTGAACCGCGTGCGCGCGCCACTGCTGCCGCCTCCGGCCCTGCTGGCGGCCGCCGATGACGGACTCGACGCGGCCGAGATCGCGGCCGGCCTGCGCGCCGCCGGCCTCAACGACGGGGAGGCGACCCTCGTCGCGCTGCTGCAGGAGGCCGCCGAGCACGCCCGCCGGGCGCTCGCCGAGCAGGCTGAACGGGCGGCACTCGACGCGCTCGAGGTGCCGGTCCACGAGTTGCCCCTCCTCCACTCCGGGGTCGACCCGGAGGGCCTGCAGGTGCTCGCCGGCCTGCTGCGGGAGCGGGTGGCGGCATGACCGACGACCTCGACCTGAGCGCCCTGGTCACCGACCCCGGCATCCGGGTGGTGGTCTGCTGCGGCGCCGGCGGGGTCGGCAAGACCACCACGGCGGCCGCGCTCGCGCTGCACGCGGCCGAGGCCGGTCGGCACGCCGTGGTGCTCACCATCGACCCCGCTCGCCGGCTCGCCCAGTCCATGGGCGTCGCGGAGCTCGACAACGAGCCGACGCGGGTGCCGGGGGTCGACAGCACCGCCGGCGGATCGCTGGACGCGATGATGCTCGACATGAAGAGGACGTTCGACGAAACCGTCCTGGCGCACGCCACCCCGGAGCGGCGGCTGACCAAGCCCGGCACCGCGTTCCTGGTCGTCGCCACTCCTGAGCCGGACGCCCTGCGGGAGGCGGCCTACTTCGCGCAGCGGCTCGGTGCCGAGGAGATGCCGCTGGCCGGGCTGGTGATCAACCGGGTCCATCGCCCGCGACTCGCCACGCTGGACCGCCAGCGGGCCGACGCCGCCGCGGCCGCGGTGGGCCCGGCTGCCCCGCTGGCCGGGGGAGTGCTGCGGGTGCACGC
>JALYMT010000215.1 GCA_030773555.1 Actinomycetota bacterium
ACCTGCAGGTCGCCGGGCTCGCCCTCGACGGCGCCGGTCTGCGCCGGCTTCACCAGCGCCACCGCGGCCCCTCGGGCCGCGGCCAGGGCCGCCACCGCCGCCGTGACGACCGTCTTGCCGACCCCCGTGCCGGTGCCGGTGACCACCAGGACACTCATCGCAGGACACCTCCGGCCCCCGACCCTGGATCAGCCCCGGCGGCGGCGGCAAGACGACCCGACAGGCTCGCCGTGCCTCAAGCGGCCTTGGTCTCCCAGAAGATCTTGTCGACCTCGGCGATCCTGTCGAGCAGCTGCTGGGCGACGTCGGGGTCCATGCTGCCCTTGGTGCCGGCGGCCCCCGCGAGCTTGGTCGCCTCGTTGAACAGCGTGTGCAGCTGGGGATACTGCTCGAAGTGCTTCGCCTTGAAGTAGTCAGTCCACAGCACCCACAGGTGCTGCTTCACGAGGTCGGAGCGCTGCTCCTTGATCATGATGGCGCGGGTGCGGAAGACCGGGTCCTCGTTGGCCTGGTACTTCTCGCAGATCAGCTTCACCGACTCGGCCTCGATGCGGGCCTGGGCGGGGTCGTAGACGCCGCACGGCACGTCACAGTGGGCGGAGACAGTGGCCCTGGGAGCGAGCAGTCGGGGTGCTAGGAGACGCGCGAACATCGGCACAACCTTCCTGTTCCGGAACTAGCAGCGGTGACGTTACTTCCCCGGCCCGCACCACGGCGAGGGGAGCATCGGCCAGGGAGGACTCGTGCGCCTCGGTCGGCTCGCCGTCACCGGCAGGTCCATGCTGCCGACCCTGCATCCGGGCGACTGGCTGCTCGTCGGGTGGGGGGTCCCCGTCCGGTCGGGGGCCCTGGTCGTCGTACGCCTGCCGCAGCGGCCGCTGTCGGTGAAGCGCGCCGTCGTCCGCGACGACGTCGGCTGGTGGGTCGAGAGCGACAACCCGGCCGAGGGGACCGACTCGTGGAGTCTGGGGATGCCCGTGCCCGACGCCGACGTGCTGGGCGTGGTGCTGTGGCGCTACCGGCCGCTGGTGCGCCGGAGCGCGACCTGACGTCGAGACCCTCCGGCCCTTAGGGTGCCAGCATGCTCGCCGCCTACGCGACCCGCTTCGACTCCGACGACCCGCTCTCCGGCCTCGAGGTAGGGGAGCGGCCCGAGCCCCAGGTGCCCGACGGCTGGGCCCGGGTGCGGCTGCGCGCGACCTCGCTGAACCACCACGACCTGTGGAGCCTGCGCGGGGTCGGGCTGCGCGAGGAGGCGCTGCCCATGATCCTCGGCTGCGACGGCGCCGGGGTCGACGACGAGGGCAACGAGGTGGTCGTGCACGCCGTGATCGGCGACCCCGACTACCGCGGCGACGAGACCCTCGACCCGAAGCGCTCCCTGCTCTCCGAGCGTCACCAGGGCACCTTCGCCGACGTGGTGGTGGTGCCCCGGCGCAACCTCGTGCCCAAGCCCGCGGCGCTGTCGTTCGAGGAGGCCGCCTGCCTGCCCACGGCCTGGCTGACGGCCTACCGGATGCTGTTCACCGTCTCCGAGGCGCAGCCCGGCGACACCGTGCTGGTCCAGGGCGCGGGCGGCGGCGTGGCCACCGCGGCGATCGCCCTGGGCAAGGCAGCCGGCTTCCGGGTGTGGGCGACCAGCCGCGACGAGGAGAAGCGCGCCCGCGCCGTCGAGCTCGGGGCGGAGCAGGCGTTCGAGAGCGGCGCCCGGCTCCCGGAGCGGGTCGACGTGGTAATCGAGACGGTCGGCGAGGCCACCTGGTCGCACTCCCTGAAGTCCCTCAAACCGGGCGGCGCGTTGGTCGTCTCGGGGGCGACGAGCGGTCCGAATCCGCGGGCCGACCTCAACCGGGTCTTCTTCCTCCAGCTCCGGGTGCTGGGCGCGACGATGGGCACGCGGGACGAGCTGGCCCGGCTGCTGCGCTTCAGCGAGCTGACCGGTGTGCGTCCGGTGATCGACTCGGTGATGCCGCTGGAGAAGGCGCGCCACGGCTTCGCCCGGATGGCCGAGGGCACGCAGTTCGGCAAGGTCGTCTTCACCCGCTGAGGTGCCGCTCACGATCAGCCACGCCGCGGCGGTCCTGCCGCTGCGGCGCCGCCCGCTGGTCTTTCCGGCCCTGGTCGCCGGCAGCATGTCGCCTGACCTGATCTTCTTCCTGTACTTCCTGCCGGTCCGGGTCGCCGACCGGGCCTTCACCCACTCGCTGCTCGGGACCCTGCTGTTCGGTGTCCCGATGGCGCTGGCCCTGCTGGTACTGGCGCGCGTCGTCGTGGCACCCCTGCTCGCCCTCGCCTCGCCTACGGTCCAGCCGCGCCTGGTCGTCCTACTCGGCCGACCCCGCTGGTCGTGGCTCTGGCTGCCCTCGGCCGAACTCGGTGCCCTCACCCACCTCGCCTGGGACGCGTTCACCCATCGCGACGACCCCGGCGTACGGCTGCTGCCCGCCCTGGCAACCGTGGTCCCGCCGGGCATCCCCGTCTACCGGGTGCTGCAGTACGGCAGCAGCGTGCTCGGGTTGCTCGTCCTCGTCGTCGCGACCCGCCGCTGGTACGTCCGCGCCGACCGCCAGCCCGTGCCCGCGTACCTGCGGCTGAGCCGCGACCGGCGCCTGGCCGTGCTCGGCGTCATCGCCTGGGTCGGCTTCGCCGCCGCCCTCCGCTATAGCGGCACCCCACGAGGGGAGTACGCCCGCTTCGAGCTGGCGCGAGCGACCCTGACCCGGGCCACGATCGGCGGCATAACCGGGGTAGCGCTCGCCGTGCTCGCCTGGGCGCTGCTCTGGCACAGCGGACTGCTGCGCCGGTGGTGGGAACGCTGAGCGGCGCTCAGTCGTCCTGGTCCTCGTCGTCGAGCCGGGCGAGCCAGGTCGCCAGCCGTTCCACCGGCGTCTCGAACTCGGGGTTGAGGTCGACGAACTCCCGCAGCCGCTCCGCCAGCCAGGCCAGAGTAACCTGCTCGCCGCCCCGGCGGGCGGCGAGCTCCTCGAGACCACGGTCGGTGAAGTACATCAGCTGCCCCTCCGCTACCCCACCGCCGGACTTCATGATCAATGCGAGAACTGCATGATTCCGGCGGGGGTCAGCGGTCGAAAGCGGACGCGGCGAGCGCCTTCTGCTCCTGCTCGTGCTTCTTCGCCGAGCCCGCCGCCGGTGAGGCCGACGCGGGCCGGCTGACTCCCCGCAGCCCTCGTCCGCCCAGGTGCGCGGGCAGGTTGAGCGCGACGAAGGGCCAGAAGCCCTGGTTGGCCGGCTCCTCCTGCACCCAGACGAGCTCCGCGTCGGGGTAGGCCGCCACGACGCGGGCGATCTCGTCGCCGGGCAGCGGCGCCAACTGCTCCACCCGCACCAGCGCCGTGGTCGCGTCCTGGCGCCGGGCCCGCTCGGCGAGCAGGTCGTAGTAGATCTTGCCTGAGCACAACAGCACCCGGGAGACCCGGCCGGCCTCGAGCGGCTCCTGCTCCGGGATCACCGGCTGGAAGCTGCCGCTGGTGAAGTCCTGCTGCGCGGAGGCGGCCGCCTTGAGCCGCAGCATCGACTTCGGCGTGAAGACCACGAGGGGCCGGCGCGGCTCGAAGTACGCCTGGCGGCGCAGCAGGTGGAAGTAGCTCGCCGGTGTCGAGGGGTAGGCGATGGTCATGTTCTCCTCGGCCGACATCTGCAGGAAGCGCTCGGGCCGGGCCGAGGAGTGGTCGGGGCCCTGCCCCTCGTACCCGTGGGGGAGCAGCAGCACGACCGCGGAGCGCTGGCCCCACTTCTGCTCCGAGGAGGAGACGAACTCGTCGAGGACGATCTGCGCGCCGTTGACGAAGTCGCCGAACTGCGCCTCCCACAGCACCAGGGCGTCCGGACGGGTAACCGAGTAGCCGTACTCGAAGCCAATCGCGGCGTACTCCGAGAGCAGCGAGTCGTAGATCCACAACCTGCCGGTGGGCGAGTCCGCCGTGCCCAGCTGGGTGAGCGGGGTCCACTCGGCGCCGGTGCGTCGGTCGATGACGACGGCGTGCCGGTGACCGAAGGTCCCCCGGCGGCTGTCCTGCCCGGTGAGCCGGATCTGGCGCCCCTCGATGAGCAGGGAGCCGAAGGCGAGGGCCTCCCCGGCGGCCCAGTCGATGGTGCCCGTGGCGTCGGCGCTGGTCATCGCAGCCGCGCGCTTCTGCAGCTGCGGCAGCAGCTTGGGATGCACGGTGAAGCCCTCGGGCACGTTGGTCTGGGCCGCGGCGATGCGCTCGATCACCGCCCGGTCGATGGCGGTGGGCACCGGCGCGGCGATCGACTGCTCCTGCTCGGCGGGCTTCTCGAGGGCGCCGCGGCCCTGGGCGGCGGCCCGGCCCTCGGTGAAGACCCGCTCGAGCTGCTCCTGGAAGTCGCGCAGCGCCTGCTCGGCCTCCTCGACGGTGATGTCGCCCCGGCCGATGAGCGCCTCGGTGTAGAGCTTGCGCACCGAGCGCTTCTGCTCGATGAGGGCGTACATCAGCGGCTGGGTGAACGACGGCTCGTCGGCCTCGTTGTGCCCGCGGCGGCGGTAGCAGACGAGGTCGATGACGACGTCCTTCTTGAACGCCTGCCGGAACTCGAAGGCCAGCCGCGCGACGCGTACGCACGCCTCGGGGTCGTCGCCGTTGACGTGGAAGATCGGCGCCTGCACCATGCGCGCCACGTCGGTGGAGTAGAACGACGACCGCGAGGACTGCGGGGGCGTCGTGAAGCCGACCTGGTTGTTGACCACGACGTGCACGGTGCCGCCGGTGCGGTAGCCGCGCAGCTGCGACAGGTTGAGGGTCTCGGCGACCACCCCTTGGCCCGCGAACGCGGCGTCGCCGTGCAGGAGGATCGGCAGCACGGTGAACCCGTCGCGGCCGCCCTTGTCGAGCCGGTCCTGCTTGGCCCGCGCGATGCCCTCGAGCACCGGGTCGACGGCCTCCAGGTGCGACGGGTTGGCGGCGAGGTAGACCTTGCACTTGGCGCCGGTCGCAGCGGTGAACTCGCCCCGGGTGCCGAGGTGGTACTTCACGTCACCCGAGCCCTGCACCGATCCCGGGTCCTGGTTGCCCTCGAACTCGGCGAAGATCTGCCCGAAGCTCTTGCCCGCGATGTTGGCGAGCACGTTGAGCCGGCCCCGGTGCGGCATGCCGATGACGGTCTCGTCGAGACCTGCCTCCGCGGCCTTCGACAGCACCGCGTCGAGCAACGGGATGACCGACTCGGCGCCCTCGAGCGAGAACCGCTTCTGCCCGACGAACTTCGTCTGCAAAAAGGTCTCGAACGCCTCTGCCGCGTTCAGCCGGCGCAGGACCTGCAGCTGGTCGTCGCGCGACGGCTTCTCGAACGGCTTCTCGACGCGGGCCTGGATCCACTGGCGCTGCTCGGGGTCCTGGATGTGCATGTACTCGATGCCGACCCGCCGGCAGTACGAGTCGCGCAGCACGCCGAGGATCTCGCGCAACAGCGCCATCGGACGCCCGCCGAAGCCGCCGGTGGCGAACTCGCGGTCGAGGTCCCACAGGGTGAGCCCGTGGGTGGTGATGTCGAGGTCGGGGTGGGAGCGCTGCCTGAACTCCAGCGGATTCGTGTCGGCCATCAGGTGCCCGCGCACCCGGTAGGCGTGGATGAGCTCCTGCACCCGTGCCTGCTTAGTGACGTCGACCTCGTGGGTCGCCGGGATGTCGCGAGCCCAGCGGATGGGCTCGTACGGGATGCGTAGCGCGCGGAAGACCTCGTCGTAGAAGCCCTCGTTGCCGAGCAGCAGCTCGTGCACCCGGCGCAGGAAGTCACCGGACTGCGCGCCCTGGATGATGCGGTGGTCGTAGGTGGACGTCAGCGTGAGGATCTTGCTGACCGCGAGCCGGGCCAGCGTCTCGGGTGAGGCGCCCTGGTACTCGGCGGGGTACTCCATCGCGCCGACGCCGATGATCGCCCCCTGCCCACGCATGAGCCGCGGCACGGAGTGGTTGGTGCCGATGGTGCCGGGATTGGTGAGGGTGATCGTGGTGCCGGCGAAGTCGTCAGCGGTGAGCTTGTTGTTGCGGGCGCGCCGCACGACGTCCTCGTACGCCGACCAGAACGCAGCGAAGTCCAGTCGCTCTGCGCCCTTGATGCTCGGCACGAGCAGCTGGCGGGTGCCGTCGGCCTTCTGCTGGTCGATCGCGATGCCCAGGTTGACGTGGGCCGGCTTGAGCAGGCCCGGCTTGCCGTCGACCTCGGCGTACGCGTAGTTCATCTCCGGCATCGCCTCGAGCGCGCGTACCAGCGCGAAGCCGATCAGGTGCGTGAAGGAGACCTTGCCGCCGGCCGCCCGGGCGAGGTGATTGTTGATGACGACGCGGTTGTCGACCAGCAGCTTGGCGGGGACGGCACGCACGCTGGTCGCGGTGGGCAGCTCGAGGCTGGCCTCCATGTTGGTCACCACGCGCGCGGCGGGCCCCCGCAACGGCACGGTCTCCTGGGCAGCTGCGCCGTTCGCGGCCGCCGGGGCCGGGGCCGGGGTCGCTGCCGGAGCCGGAGCCGGAGCCGCGGGCTTCGGTGCGGGGG
>JALYMT010000216.1 GCA_030773555.1 Actinomycetota bacterium
GGCTAGTGCCGTGGCCCGACGCCGTCCCCGCAAGCCGTCACCCCGACCGGGCGGCGCACCCCGCCGCCCTCCCTCGCCACCGGCCCCCACGGGGCTCCGGGCGACGGTGGAGCGGCGCAGCGTCGCGCCGCTGACCCGGTTGCACGTCCTGCCGCGGTTCGTCCTGCCGCTGGTCACCGCGGGCCTGCTCGTCGTCGCGCTGGCCGTGCCGGGGCCCGTGGGCCTGCTCGCAGCGCTTCCCCTGGTGCTGCTCGCGGCCTGGCTGACCTACCTGTCCTGGCCGCGGCTCGACCTGGCCGGGCGGGTGCTGCGCGTCGTCCTGCTCGTCCTGCTGCTCGCCGTCCTCGTCGCCCAGTTCCGCTGAGCGCACGCCACCCTCCCGGGCGGATGGTCGGGGAACAGGGGGCGCCGGCCAGGTGCTTGCACGAGCACATGTCCGCCTGGTGGAAGAGACCGCAGATGCCCAAGATCACGGTAGGCACGGAGAAGGACGCCCCGATCGAGCTGCACTACGAGGACTACGGCACGGGCCGGCCCGTCGTGCTCATCCATGGCTGGCCGCTGAGCGGGCGCTCGTGGGAGCAGCAGGTTCCCGCGCTGGTCGACGCCGGCCACCGGGTCGTCGCCTACGACCGGCGCGGCTTCGGGAACTCGTCGAAGCCGTGGGACGGCTACGACTACGACACGTTCACCGCCGACCTGCACGCCCTGCTCGAGCACCTCGACCTCCGCGACGTCACGCTGGTCGGCTTCTCCATGGGCGGCGGCGAGGTCGCCCGCTACCTCGGCACGTACGGCACCGACCGGGTGGCGACGGCCGTCTTCGCCGCTGCGGTCCCGCCGTACCTCCACAAGTCCGCCGACAACCCCGAGGGCGGTCTCGACGACGCCGCCATCGCGGCCTTCCAGGACGGCGTGAAGAGCGACCGCCTCGCGTTCCTCGAGGAGTTCACGACGAACTTCTTCAGCGCGAACGGCGAGCTGAAGGTCAGCGAGGCCGTGCGCCACTACGCCTGGAACATCGCGTCCGTCGCCTCGCCGAAGGGCACCCTCGACTGCATCACCGCCTTCGGCCGCACCGACTTCCGCGGTGACCTGCAGAAGGTGACGGTGCCGACGCTGGTCATCCACGGCGACGCCGACGCGATCGTCCCGTTGGAGGTCAGCGGCCGGCGCACCGCCGAGGCGGTGCCGGGCAGCGAGCTCGTCGTGATCGAGGGTGGCCCGCACGGGTTCAACGTCTCGCACGCCGAGCAGTTCAACTCCGCGCTGCTGGCGTTCCTGGCGCGCTGACCGGGTCGGCGCCGTCCCCGGCGTCGGCGCCGCCGTAGCGGCGGTCGCGCCGGGCGTACTGCTCGATCGCCTGCCACAGGTGGCGGCGGTCGAAGTCGGGCCAGAGCGTGTCGAGGAACACCAGCTCGGCGTAGGCCGACTGCCACAGCAGGAAGTTCGAGGTGCGCTGCTCCCCCGAGGAGCGAACGAACAGGTCGACGTCGGGCAGGTCGGGCTCGTCGAGGTGGCGGGCGACGGTGCGCTCGTCGACCTTGGCCGGGTCGAGGCGCCCGGCGGCGACCTCGCGGGCGATGGCCGCGGCCGCGTCGGCGATCTCGGCCCGGCCGCCGTAGTTGACGCAGAACTGCAGGGTCAGGACGTCGTTGTCGCGGGTGAGGTCCTCGGCGTCCTCGAGCTCGGAGATGACGGTGTGCCACAGCCGCCGGCGCCGCCCCGCCCAGCGCACCCGCACCCCCATCGCGTGCAGCTCGTCGCGGCGGCGCCGGATCACGTCGCAGTTGAAGCCCATCAGGAAGCGCACCTCCTCGGGCGAGCGCTTCCAGTTCTCGGTGGAGAACGCGTAGGCCGACAGGCAGTCCACGCCGGCCTCGATGGCGCCGTGGACGACGTCGAGGAGCGCCGCCTCCCCCGCCTCGTGCCCCTTGGTCCGGGGCAGTCCGGCGGCCTTGGCCCACCGGCCGTTGCCGTCCATCACCACGGCGACGTGCCGGGGCACGAGTTCGGATGGCAGGGCGGGCGGGCGGGCGCCGGAGGGGTGCGCCGGGGGTGGGCGGTAGCGGCGCGGGCGGCTCATCCCCGCTCCGCCACCAGGGGCAGCGAGCGCAGACCGCGCTCGAGGTGCCACTGCAGATAGGCCGCCACCAGCCCGCTGCCCTCGCGGCGGTGCCGCGGCTCGCTGGCGTCGACGGCAGCCCAGTCGCCGGTGAGCAG
>JALYMT010000217.1 GCA_030773555.1 Actinomycetota bacterium
CCCCCGGCGCGCCCGCGACGTACGCGGTGTGGCGCACCGGCCAGCTCGTCGTCCAGACCCCCGACGAGCGGGTCGCCGCCTGGTCGACCGACCCGCGCGCCGGCGTGCCCGGGCTGCCGAACCTCCACCCCGACGCGCCGCTGCCCCGCTGCCTCCGGACCGTGGTGCGCGGTCGGACGGTGTACGCGCAGGCGTGACGGCCGCAGCGGACGGGCGGGCAGGGGCGCAGACCGCCCCGCACCGGAAAACGTGCCCCGGGAATGCCTGCCCGGCGTTCCGGGACCGCCTATCGTGACTGCTGGATCATCGACGACCGCCGCAGGTCACAGGAGATGTTGCGGGCGCGGCGGCTCGGGGCAGGATTTCTTCCGGCGGCGAGGAAGGGAAGCGGGATGACCGGCGCGCGGGTCGAGCCCAAGCTCGGCCTCGACCCCACCACCGTCGCCACCGCCCGACAGCTCGCGGCCCGGGCGGCGCAGCCGGTCATCGAGCTCGCCCGCACGCACACCACGGTGTCGGTGGAGCGCGCCGTGCTGCGCCTGGCGGGGCTCGCCGGAGCCGACGCCGAAGGCATCCCCTGGGTCAACCGGCTCGTCGACGCGGTGCGCGCCGACGTCGGGCTGGCGCACGGCGTCGCCCTGCCGGTGTGGCACGAGCTGGGCACGGGCGCGCACGCCGACCTGAGCACCCTCGCGCAGAAGGCCGCGGCGGGCAGCGTGCGGTTCCGCCTCCCCGAGGGATCTCGCGGGCCGGCGGTGGCCCGGCGCGCGGCGCGGACCGCGGTGCGCGCCGGGCTGAAGACGATCGACGGCAACCGGCGCGAGCGCGAGCGGCTCGTCCGCGGCGTCGGCGACGCTCCCCGCACCCCGTGGATCTACCTCATCGTGGCCACCGGCGACATCTACGAGGACATCCCGCAAGCGCAGGCGGCCGCGCGGGCGGGCGCCGACGTGATCGCGGTCATCCGCTCGACCGGGCAGTCGCTGCTCGATTACGTCCCCGAGGGGGCGACCCGCGAGGGCTACGCGGGCACGTACGCCACGCAGGAGAACTTCCGGCTGATGCGCGCCGCCCTCGACGACGTCTCGCGCGAGCTCGGGCGCTACGTGCGGCTGACGAACTACGCCTCCGGGCTGTGCATGCCCGAGATCGCGACGCTGGCCGGGCTGGAGCGGCTCGATCTGATGCTCAACGACTCGATGTACGGCATCCTCTTCCGCGACATCAACCCGGTGCGCACCTTCGTCGACCAGCGCTTCTCCCGCCAGGTGCACGCCCGCGCCGGCATCATCATCAACACCGGTGAGGACAACTACCTGACGACCGCCGACGCGGTCGAGGCCGCGCACACGGTCACGGTCAGCCAGCTGCTCAACGAGGTCTTCGCGAAGGAAGCGGGCCTCGAGGACTGGCAGCTCGGCCTCGGGCACGCCTTCGAGATCAACCCGGACCTGCCCGACTCGTTGCGCCTCGAGCTCGCCCACGCGCTGCTCGCCCGCGAGCTGTTTCCCGACGCCCCGCTGAAGTGGATGCCGCCGACCAAGCACATGACCGGCGACGTCTTCCGCGGCTACCTGCTCGATGGCTTCTTCAACCTGGTCGGCGCCCTGACCGGCCAGGGCATCCTGCTCGTCGGCATGATGACCGAGGCCGTGGTCACGCCGTTCCTGTCCGACCGCGACCTCGCCCTGCAGAACGTGCGCTACGTGCTCGACGCGGCCGGCGGGCTGCACGAGGACTTCCGGCCCGCGCCCGAGGGCCTCATCGTGCAGCGGGCGCAGCACGTGCTCGCCGAGTCGGTTGCGCTGCTCGCGCGCATCGTGGACGACACCCTGCTCGAGGCGATCGCCGACGGCACGTTCGGGCTGATGCGCCGCCCCCGTACAGGGGGCCGCGGCTTCGACGGCGTCGAGGCGCACGCGCCGGACTACTACAACCCGGCGACCGAGCTGCTCGAGGCGACCCGGTGAGCGAGCGGCGCCTGGTGCGCCCCTACGGCGACACCACCGGCGACGGCATGGTGCAGCTGTCGTTCACCCTGCCGGTGCCGCACGACAAGCGCGCCGAGGGCGCGGCGCTGCAGCTCGCGGCCAAGATGGGCCTCGACCCGGCGATGCTCGTGCACGCCAAGGCGGTGGGCCCCGACTTCACCTTCGTCGTCGTGTACGGCTCGGTGAGCCACCTCGTCGACCTCGACTCGGTGCAGGTGGCGGAGCGCAGGTATCCGCCGCTGTCGGCGAAGGAAGTGGGTCTGGCTGTGCGCACCCGGCTCAAGCGCAAGCTCGTCGTGCTCGGCGCGTGCATCGGCACCGATGCCCACACCGTCGGCATCGACGCCATCCTCAACATCAAGGGCTTCGCGGGCGAGAAGGGCCTCGAGTACTACCGGGAGCTGAAGGTGGTCAACCTGGGCGCCCAGGTGTCCGTACCCGACCTCGTCGCAGCCGCGCAGGAGGAGAACGCCGACGCTGTGCTGGTCTCGCAGGTGGTGACCCAGCGCGACGCGCACCTGGCCAACGTGGCAGAGATGACCGCGGCCTTCCGGGAGGCCTATTCCGCCGCGCGCCGACCGCTGCTGGTCGCCGGCGGGCCCCGCTTCGACGAGGGCATGGCGGCGGCGCTCGGCGTCGACCGGATCTTCGGTCGGGGGACGACGCCGGGTGAGGTCGCCAGCTACCTCGTGCACGCCCTCCTACCGGAGCCGGCGACGACGGGACGCAGGGGCAGGGGCGCATGAGCGACGCGCGGGTCGGGCTGGAGGTCGTGCACCGGCGCTACGTGCCGGCCGCGCACGCCCACTACGGCGGCAACCTGGTCGACGGGGCGTACGTGCTCGGGCTGTTCGGCGACGTCGCGACCGAGGTCTGCATCCGCACCGACCGGGACGAGGGCCTGTTCGCCTCCTACGCCGACGTGCAGTTCCTCGCGCCCGTGCTCGCCGGCGACGTGCTCGAGGTGGCAGCCACCGTGACCCGGGTGGGGCGGCGCTCGCGCACCCTGCAGCTCGAAGCCCGGGTGGTGTGCCGCAGCGCGCCGCAGCGCTCGCCGTCGGCGGCCGACGTGCTCGCGCCACCGCTGGTCGCGGTGCGGGCCAACGGCACCGTCGTGGTGCCCGGCGGCGGGCCCTGACCCTGGCGGGAGGTACGGGCGTGACGCCCGTGCCGCCGCCGCAGCCGCCCCGGAGGAGCCGGGTACGGTGGGCGCGAAGTCCACCGGACCCACGGCTCGCGTCCATCGTCCTGCGCGTCGACCGGGCCCCGGACGCCGTCCCCGCTGCGGCGCCCGGTCCTGCCAGGTCCGGCGCTCGAGACGCGCGGAGGGCAAGATGGCGGGCCGCACCGGTGGACGCCGCAGGGCCCGTACGCCCAGTAGACAACGCCCGATCTTCCGTCGCCAGCGGAGGCCGGTCGGTCCGAAGGGCGTACGGGCCCTGTTGCGCTCGATCCGCCCCCGGCGGGTCGTCGCCGGGCAGCGGTAGCGTCGAGAGGACGGCGCCGACCGGGCCGTCAGGGCGCGGGAGGAGGCGAACCGGTGCTGCAGACCCGCGCGGCGGGAATTCCCGGGGGAGCCGAAGACGTGCCCGCGCCGCCGGCCGCCCGCCGCCCGGTGCGACGACGCACCGGGGCCCGGTTCGCGGGGGCCGCGGCCAGCGGCGCCCTCGTGCTCGCGGCCTTCCCTCCCTACGGGTTCTGGCCGCTGGCCCCCGTCGGCGTCGCCCTGCTGCTGCTCACGGTCCGCGGCTGCCGGGTGGGCACGGGCGCCCTGCTCGGGCTGGTGCACGGGCTGGCGTTCTTCGTCCCGCTGCTGCAGTGGAGCGGGATCTACGTCGGTCCCGTGCCCTGGCTGCTGCTGGCGGGATCGCAGGCCGCGTTCCTCGCCGGCCTGGGTGCGGCGCTCGCGGCGGTCTCCCGCGGCCCGGCCTGGCCGCTGGCGGGGGCGCTGCTCTGGGTGGCGCAGGAGGCGGTCCGGATGCGGCTGCCGTGGGGCGGCTTTCCCTGGGGTCGGCTGGGCTTCGCCTCCGCCGACGCTCCCTGGGTGCCGCTGGCCGCACTCGGCGGGGTGCCGCTGGTCAGCTTCGCGGTCGCGCTCGT
>JALYMT010000218.1 GCA_030773555.1 Actinomycetota bacterium
CAGTCGACTGCGTTCTGCCACCCAAACTGGTGATCTTGCCCCAGCGGCGGAGGACTGCCTCGCCGAAGCAACCTCGCGAAGGTCACCGCGAGAAGTGCCTGATCAGCGCGGGCGGTGCGCGATCACCTGAGAGCGGGCCAGGCGTCGGCAAGCAGGGCGCGGGTGTCCTGCAGCAGCTGGGGCAGCACCTTCGTGCGTCCGACCACGGTGATGAAGTTGGCGTCGCCGCCCCAGCGGGGAACGACGTGCTGGTGTAGGTGCGCGGCGATGCCGGCACCCGCGACCGGGCCCTGGTTGATGCCCAGGTTGAACCCGTGCGGGTTCGATGCGGCCCGCACCGCACGCATCGCCCGCTTGGTGAACTCGGCGAGCTCGCCGGTCTCGCGGTCGTCGAGATCGGTGTAGTCGGCGACGTGGCGGTACGGGCAGACCAGCAGGTGCCCGCCGTTGTAGGGATAGAGGTTGAGCACGGCGTAGACGGCGTCCCCGCGCGCGACGACCAGGCCGTCCTCGTCACTCATGGCGGGGATGCGGCAGAACGGGCAGCTCTCCCCCGCCTCGGAGCTGGTGGGCTTGCCCTCGCCGCGCAGGTAGGCCATCCGGTGCGGCATCCACAGCCGCTGCAGCTCGTCGGGCGGCCCGACGCCGTCCTGGAAGTCGCTCACCGGCGATCCGGTCACACCTGCACGCGCTGCTCGACGGCGCGGAGGACCTCGGCGACCGCGTCGTCGACGGGCACCCCGTTGTTCTGCTCGCCGCTGCGGTAGCGGAACGAGACGGCACCCGCGGCGACGTCGTCGTCGCCGGCAAGCAGCATGAACGGCACCTTCGCCTTCTGCGCGTTGCGGATCTTCTTCTGCATGCGGTCGTCGGACTCGTCGATCTCGACCCGCACCCCGCGCTCGCGCAGCCGGGCGGCCACCTTCTCCAGGTAGGGCACGTGCGCGTCGGTGATCGGGATGCCGACCACCTGGACGGGCGCGAGCCAGGGAGGCATCGCGCCGGCGTAGTGCTCCAGCAGCACGCCGAAGAAGCGCTCGATCGAGCCGAACAACGCCCGGTGGATCATGATGGGCCGCTGCCGCGAGCCGTCAGCCGCCTGGTACTCCAGGTCGAAGCGCTGGGGCAGCTGGAAGTCGACCTGGATCGTCGACATCTGCCACGTACGACCGATGGCGTCGCGCGCCTGTACGGAGATCTTGGGTCCGTAGAAGGCGGCGCCGCCCGGGTCCGGAACCAGCTCGAGTCCGGACTCTGCGGCCGCCGTGCGCAGCGCCTCGGTCGCCTCGTCCCAGTCGGCGAGCTCGCCGACGTACTTCTCCGGGTTGCGGGTCGACAGTTCCAGGTAGAAATCGCTCAGGCCGTAGTCACGCAGCAGCTCCAGCACGAAGCGCAGCAGCTCGGTGAGCTCGCCGCCCATCTCCTGCTTGGTGCAGAAGATGTGCGCGTCGTCCTGGGTCATGCCACGCACCCGGGTGAGGCCGTGCACGACCCCCGACTTCTCGTACCGGTAGACCGAGCCGAACTCGAACAGCCGCAGCGGCAGCTCGCGGTAGCTCCGGCCCCGCGACCGGTAGATCAGGATGTGGAAGGGGCAGTTCATCGGCTTGAGGTAGTAGTCGGCACCCTCCATCTCCATGGGGGGGAACATGCCGTCCGCGTACCACTGCAGGTGCCCGGAGGTCTCGAACAGCGCGGCCTTGGTGATGTGCGGGGTGTTGACGAAGGCGTAGCCGGCCTCCTCGTGCCGCCGGCGCGAGTAGTCCTCCATCACCCGGCGTACGGTCCCGCCCTTGGGGTGGAAGACGGCGAGCCCGCTGCCGATCTCGTCGGGGAACGAGAAGAGGTCGAGCTCGGCGCCGAGGCGGCGGTGGTCGCGCCGCTCGGCCTCCTCGAGCAGGTGCAGGTAGGCGGCTTGGGCGTCCTTGGACTCCCAGGCGGTACCGTAGATGCGCTGCAGCTGGGGATTCTTCTCCGAGCCCCGCCAGTACGCCGCCGCCGAACGCATCAGGCGGAACGCGGGGATCGCCCGGGTGGTCGGCACGTGCGGGCCCCGGCACAGGTCCTTCCAGGCCAGGGAGCCGTCGCGGTGGAGGTTGTCGTAGATCGTCAGCTGGCCGCTGCCGACCTCGACCCCGGCCTCACCCGGGTCGTCGGCCGCGCCGCCCTTGAGGCCGATCAGCTCGAGCTTGTACGGCTCGGACGACAGCTCGGCCCGGGCCTCGTCGTCACTGACCGCGCGCCGCCGGAAGGCCTGGCCCTCCTTGACGATCTCCTGCATGCGCTTCTCGAGCCGCTTGAGATCCTCCGGAGTGAACGGGGAGGCGACGTCGAAGTCGTAGTAGAAGCCGTTCTCGATCGGCGGGCCGATGCCCAGCCGAGCCTCGGGATAGAGCTCCTGCACCGCCTGGGCGAGCACGTGGGCGGCGGAGTGGCGCACGATCGCCCGGCCGTCGGGGCTGTCGTTGCGCACCGGTTGCACGTCGTCCTCGGGCCCGACCGGACCGGCGAGGTCACGAAGCTCGCCGTTGACCCGGGCGGCGACGATGGCCCGGTCGTCGCCGAGGCGCTCCCCCGCGGTGCCCGGGTCGACCATCGGCTATCTCCTGGGGGGGAGCAGGGTGGGCGATACTGGGATCGAACCAGTGACTTCCTCGGTGTGAACGAGGCGCTCTCCCGCTGAGCTAATCGCCCGGAAGGCCCGAACTCTACCGCTTGCCCCAGCCGGCCTCGAGGAAGGGTACGAAGCCGGGGGCCCCGTACGTGGTGACGTACCACCACACGGCGAGCGAGCCGAGGACCAGGATGGTCAGCGCCACTCCGGCGCGCAGCCACAGCGGCTGGCGCTGCACCCACCGCGTCCACGCCACGATCTTGTCACGGGTCCAGCGCAGCAGCCGCTGGGCCCAGCTGAACTCGGTGGCGAGGACGCCCAGGCCCAGGAAGACCAGCGCCCACCCGGGCCCGGGCAGGATGATCGCGGCCAGGCCGAGCACGGTGATCAGGGTGCCCACGACGCCGATGAACAGGCGGTAGGCGAGATAGACCCGGCGGCTTCGCTGCACGCGGGCCCGGAAGGCGGCATGGCGCTCCACGACCCGTCGGCGCCAGCCGCCCTGCTGCTCCGCGGCCGCATCCCGAGACGCCATCCGGGTGGTCATACGGGTGGTGGTGGCGGAAGGAGGCGTCGTCGGGGTGCTCGAGTGCGTCATGGTTCTCCCGTGGGGGTCGGCTCGGTCGAGTTTCTCAACTACCCCGGAAGGGCATCTCTGCCCCACGTCACCCTGAAAGGCAGGTCGATGAAGGGCCGCCCTACCGCCTCGGTGCAGCACCAGCTGGACGTGCGCCTGCTCGTGCCCGGCAACGCTTCGGTTGCCCTCGCGGTGACGCTCACGTACGACTCCGTCGACCCCTACGCCGTGCACGCCCTGTTCCGCACGGGTCATCGTGACGGAGTCGCCTGGGTCTTCGCCCGCGACACGCTGGCGGCGGGCGTCGTCCAGCCCAGCGGGGAGGGTGACGTGCGCGTGTGGCCGGCGGCCGCTGCCGACGGCGGCGAGGACGTCGTGCACATCGCCCTGTCCTCGCCCGACGGGCAGGCCCTGCTCGAGGCCCCGGCCAGCACCCTGACCGACTTCCTGCTGCGCACGTACGCCGTCGTGCCCCGTGGTGGCGAGACCTCCCACCTCGACATCGACACCGCCCTGGCCACCCTGCTCAGCGAGTGACGCCCGCGGCGCGATAGCCGCCGACGTACGTGGCCTGCACGGCTGTCCCGCCCAGATGGGCGACGACGTCCGCCCCGTGCTCGGCGGCGAGGACCGCCAAGTCGGCGCGGGCCCCGATCCCGAGATGGCCGACGTCGTCGCGGTGCAGGGAGTGGGCCGCTCCCAGGGTCGCCGCCCGGAACGCCTCGCCGACCGGCAGGCCCAACGCCAGGCAGGCCAGCTGGATCGCGTACGGCATCGACTCGCACCACGACGTGCCCGAATTGCAGTCGGTGGCCAACGCCAGCTCCACGCCCGCGTCGCACAGCACGCCGGCGTGCGCCCAGCTGCCCGAGCGCAGCGAGAGCGTCACGGTCGGCAGCAGGACGGCGACGACGCCGGCGGCGGCTAGCGCCCGGGCGTCGGCGACAGTGACGTGGTCGAGGTGGTCGGCGGAGGCGCACCGCAGCTCCGCGGCCAGCCCAGCCGCCCCGGTGGGCGCGAGCTCCTCGGCGTGCAGGCGCAGCCCCAACCCGTATTCCCGGGCCCGCACCAGGATGCGGCGGGCCTCCTCGAGGGAGAACGCGCCCTCGTCGCAGAACACGTCGGCCCAACGGGCCCCCCGCTCCCGGGCCGCGGGCAGAGTGGCGAGCACCTCGGCGACGTACACCGCCCGGTCGCGGCCCCCCGGCACGACGTGCGCCCCCAGGTAGGTCGGCTCCAGCCGCACCGGCACCCGTCCCCGCAACGCGGTGACGACGTCGAGCAGCCGCAGCTCGTGCTCGGGGTCGAGTCCGTAGCCCGTCTTGACCTCCAGCGTCGTGGTGCCGGCGGCCAGCGCCGCCTCCGCGCGGATGGTCGCTGCGGTCAGCAGCTGCTCCGAGGTCGCCGCCCGGGTGGCCGCGACCGTCGTCCGGATGCCGCCGCCGTCGTACGGGACGCCTGCGAGCCGGGCCACGAACTCCTCGCGCCGGTGGCCGGCGAAGACCAGGTGGGTGTGCGCGTCGACGAAGCCGGGGACCACCGCGGCGCCGCCGACGTCGACCTCTGAGACCCCCGACAGGCCCGCGAGCTCGCGCGGCAGGTCGCGCGCGGGGCCCGTCCAGGCGACGACCCCCTCGCGGGCCACCAGGGCGGCGTCGGGCACGACCGGCCCGGTCATCCGCAGCAGCCGGCCGATGCCGCGCAGCACCAGCGTCACGTCGGCTCCCGTCCGGCTTGCCCGCACCCGCCCAGCCTGCTCCTGCAGCGGCGCAGCCGAGCCGGCCGCGTCCGCTGCCATCGTGCGCGGGAGCAGGCGTGGACGTCCGTTCCGACACCGCCCCCGTTCCGGGTAACGCCGCCGGGGATCAGTGCAGGGACGCGGCGGGAGCGGGTCGACCCAGGAGGAAGCCCTGGCCCTCGTCCGCAGCCCAGCTCGGTGAGCAGCGCCAGGCTCTCCAGCGTCTCGATCCCCTCCCCCACAACCCGCAGCCCGAGGTGGTGGCCCAGCTCGATCACCGAGCGCACGATGGAGACGCCGCGTGCGTCCTCCGGGACGTTCCGCAGAAAGGAACGGTCGATCTTCAGCTGCGACACGGGCAGGTCGCGAAGATAGGCCAGCGAGCTGTGCCCGGTGCCGAAGTCGTCGACCGACAGGCGCACCCCGGCAGCCTCCAGCGCGTGCGCAACCCGGATGGCGCTCGCGGGGCTGGACATCATGGCGCTCTCGGTCACCTCGAGCTCGAGGGCGGACGGGGGGAGGCCCGCACCGTGCAGCGCCTCGAGCACCGTGCCCACCAGGTCGGTGTCGTGGAGCACGCTGGCGGAGATGTTGACCGCAACGGGCAGGTCACGCCCCTGGTCGCGCCAGTGGCGGGCCTGTGCCAGCGCCAGCGCCAGCACCCGGCGGGTCAGCGGCTCCATCAGCCCGGTCGGCTCGGCGAGGGGGATGAAGCGCGCGGGCGGGAGCAGCCCCTCGGTGGGGTGCTGCCAGCGGACGAGCGCCTCGACGGCGGTGCGGCGGCCGGTGGCCAGGTCGAGCCGGGGCTGGAAGTGCAGGACGAGCTGGTCGTCGTCCACCGCGGAGCGCAGGTCGGTGAGGTAGGCCAGCCGCTCCGGCCGGTGCTCGTCATCCTCGGGGACGTACACCGCCACCCCCACCGACAGCTGCTTCGCGCGGTACATCGCCACGTCGGCCCGCTTCAGCAGGGTGATCGGATCGAGGCCGTGCTGGGGGGCGAACACCACGCCGATACTGGCCTCGACGCTGACCGGCACCGGGCCGGCGTCGACGACCTGGCGCAGTGCCTCGCGTACCTTGCGGGCGACGCGCAGGGCGTCCGGGGGATCCTGCAGGCGCGGCAGCAGGATCGCGAACTCGTCGCCGCCGAGCCGGGCGACCGTGTCCGTGGCCCGGACGGTGTCGAGGAGCCGGCCGGCCACCAGGCCCAGCACCTCGTCGCCCACGTCGTGGCCCAGGGTGTCGTTAATCTCCTTGAAGCGGTCGAGGTCGAGCAGGAGCAGCGCGAGCGTCTCCCCGGTGCGCCGCCGGGCTCCCAGCGCCTGCTCGAGCCGGTCGTGCAGGAGGGTCCGGTTGGCGAGCCCGGTCAGCGCGTCGTGCAGCGCCTGGTAACGCAGCCGCTCCTCGGCGCGCAGCCGCTCCACCGCGACGCCGACCACGGAGCGGAGGAAGTCGAGCTCGTCGACGGCGAAGCCGCGGGGGGACGAGGTGAGGACGGCGAGCAGGCCGTGGGGGTGGTTGGCGCCGTCCCCGATGCGGACGCTGGCCCAGCTGCCGCTCGCGTCGCTCAGCCACGGCCATCTCCCGGTGGTCTCCTCAGCGGCGACGTGGGGCACGAGCACCGGCTGCGACGTCGTGAGGGTGCGCTCGACGTACGCCGGGAGCCCGACGTCGATCAGGCGGGGAAAACCCGCGATTCCGCGGGGCCAGCCGGAGGCGGCCTCCACGAGCAGCCCCTCGCCCTTGCCGAGCAGCTGCAGCACCATGGCGTGCGAGACGTCCAGGGTGCGCGTCACCACCCCTGCGACCTCGTCGAGCAGCGCGTCGAGGTCGCCGCCGGAGAGGGCCTGCGCCGCGAGCGCCGCCACCGCCGCCTGCTGGCGCTCGGCTCGGCGCAGCTCGCTGACGTCCTGCATGACGAGGGCCAGCAGGTCTCCTGCGTCGGGCCCGCCCGCGCCGGGACGGGGCAGCACGGTCAGGTGGAGGTCGCAGCGGGTCCCGCCCTGAGGCTGCACCAGCGCGACCTCGGCATACTGGGCCCGGCCGGTCTCCAGCGCCGTGGTCACCAGTCCGACCGGGCCCTCCAGCACGGCGCCGCGCGGGGAGCCCGCGGCCAACACGGCCTCGAGGGCTGCGAGCGGTGTCCCCGGCGCGAGCGCCGGCCCGAGGCGCGCCACCAGCACCGCCGACGACTGCCGCACGGTGAGGTCGGGGCCGTAGCGGACGACCCCGACGGGCAGCTCGGCCGCCGGCGGCGCACCGCTGGCCAGCTCGAGGACGTCGACCCGCTCCCCCACGGTGTCCCCCGCGGCCACCAGCACGGACACGTCGACGAGGACGCCGGCGTTGCCGTGGATGCGACCGTCGTCGTCACGCAGCAGGCGCGAGCGCAGCTCCAGCCACCGGTCCTCCCCGGTCGCGGTCTGGTAGCGCCCGCGGTGGTGGCAGTAGTCGGCGCCGCCCTCGACGACCGCGCGAAAGAGCGCCAGGGTCCGCTCCCGTTCGTCGGGATGGACGTAGGCGAGGAAGAACGTGCCCAGCGTCTCCTGCACCGAGAAACCCAGGATCCGCGTCCACGCCGGGTTCAGATAGGTCCAGCGACCCTCGACGTCGGTCCGGAAGACGATGGCGTCGAGGTCGCGCAGCACCTCGTCCGGGGCCGGCCCGGCCTGCGGTACGTCACGCGACATGCCTTTGCCCGTCGCTCGAGGGACGGCCTCTCGGAGCCGTGCGATGCGGTCAGATCAGCCGGTCGGCTATTACCCCGAGCTGTGCGGCCGTCACTGTACGCCGGACTCGATCGCATGCTGGGAGCAGCCGGCTGTGTCAGGGGTCGAGGTCAGCGGCCGCTCGGGCGGCGAACACCTCGGCCGCCTTGGCGGTGACGGGCCCCGGCGCCGGCAGCGCGCGCCCGTCGATGCCGGAGATGGCGAGCACGTCGCGCAGGGAGCTGGTGAGGAAGGCCTCCTCCGCTTCGTCCAGCTGCTCCAGAGCGAGATCTTCCTCGTCCGCCCCCACCCACTCCAGCACCAGCGCCCGGGTCACTCCGGCCAGGCACCCGCTCGACAGCGGCGGGGTGACCAGCCGGTCGCCGAGCACGAGGAAGACGTTCGACCCGGTGCCCTCGCAGAGTTGACCGGCGGTGTTGGCCATGAGCACCTCGGAGGCCCCGTGTCGGTGGGCGTGCGCGAGCATGACGACGTTCTCCGCGTACGAGGTGGTCTTCAGTCCCGCGATCGCGGAGTGCTCGTTGCGCCGCCAGGGGACGGTGACCACCGCCGCCGCCGGAGCCCGGGGCGGCAGGGCCGAGACCGCGACCACCAGCGTGGGGGGCGCGGAACCCCGCTCGGAGCTCAACGGGGAGATCCCGCCGGTGTAGGTGATGCGCAACCGCAGGTCGGCGGCCCCCGGGGTGGCAGCACCGTTCGCCGCCAGCACGGCGTCGACGGCGTGCCTGACCAGGTCCAGATCGGGGTCGGGCAGGCCCAGGCCCCGCGCGGAGCGGGCGAGGCGCTGCAGATGGCGGGTCAGGGCGAAGGCTCGCCCGCCCCCCACCCGGGTGCTCTCGAAGACGCCGTCACCCACGGTCAGACCGTGGTCGGTCGCCGGCACCGACGCCTCGTCCTGCTCGACCAGCACACCGTTGACCCACGCCTTCACGGGGCCGAGCGTAGGGCTTTGTGCGGGCCGGTCGTCGTCCGCTACTGTGAGGGAACTGCACGCGGACGTGGCTCAGCTGGTAGAGCATCACCTTGCCAAGGTGAGGGTCGCGGGTTCGAATCCCGTCGTCCGCTCGGAGAGGTCCGCGAACCGGCCTCACCCCGGGTGGAGTGGCCGAGAGGCGAGGCAACGGCCTGCAAAGCCGTCTACACGGGTTCAAATCCCGTCTCCACCTCCACCACCCCGGGCACGGGCGGTTAGCTCAGCGGGAGAGCGCTTCCCTGACACGGAAGAGGTCACTGGTTCAATCCCAGTACCGCCCACCATTCGTCGCAGCAGCCCGCCCGCGGAATCCGGGCGGGCTGTTCGTCGTTGCAAGAGCAAGCATCCGACGAGAGATCGAGCGAGAGTCCTCCCCGTGCATCCGCTGCGCCCCAAGACCTGGATTTCCGCCGCCACGGCATCGATTCTGATCGGCCTGGCGTCGGGCTACGTCGCTGCCGACCGCCCGGTGTTCGTGGCGCCCCCCTCCGGATCCGCTTCGTCCGGATCCGCTCCCTCGGCATCGTCGCCCGCGCAAGCGCAGGCGCAGGCCGCGGGGAACGAGGGCACCGCCGTGGCGTCCGCGAGCCGGCCGCAGTTGCCGTCGCCGTCGCCGTCGCCGTCGGAGGCTGCTCCGCAGGAAAGCGAGAAGGACGGCAGGCCCGCAGCGACGGCCGGGTCGACTCCGGCCGCTCCCCCTGCAGGCGCTCCCGCTGCTGTGGATTCCTCGACGCCAGCGGCCGCTGCCGCGGGTCGCAGCGTCGGTACGCCGGCCGCAGCGGCGCCGCGGCCTGCTGCGCCGCGCACCTCCGATGCCGGTGCGGCGCCTCGCTCGGCTGCCGCCGCTGCCCGTGGGGTCTCCGAGCGCGCGCCCGCGAAGCCGTCCGGTGACGGCCGCGCCGAGGAGCGTGCC
>JALYMT010000219.1 GCA_030773555.1 Actinomycetota bacterium
GGCGCGGGGCCGGCCTCGGTCAGCGCCCCGAACGCGTACGCCTCGGGGATGAGGTCACCCTGGTTCCAGCTCGCGCTCTGCACCGACAGCGGCATGCCGCACCTCCTCCTGGGGATCGTTGCGGTGCCCCCTACCCGCTGCCTGGTCGAATGATCGGGTCACGACCGGCAAGGGGCAGCGGGCCCGTTAGGGTCCGGAGGTGACCGAGCTGACCTCGCTGCCGCGCGCACCCGCTCCGGGACGGGGAGTCGGGCAGCTGAGTGCCGCTGCGGCCGCCGCGAGGGCTCACGCCCAGGTGGTGCGCACGGCGACGAACCAGGTGCCGTCCATCACCACCTCGCCCGCGATCTCCTCGGCCAGCTGGTCCGCGGACAGGTACCGCTTGTAGACCCGGTGCCGAGAACCGTCGTTGAGCACCCGCTTCTGCCACTGCTCCGGCGCCACGCCGGGACGCTGCGCGGAGTCGACGACGACCAGCTCGCCGGCGACGCGGCGCGCCTGCGCGAGGAACACCTGGCGCGCCTCCGGCGGGAGGTGGCCGTAGAAATGGGCGGTCAGTACGCGGTCGAACGCGTCGTGGGCGAAGGGGAGGTCCAGCGCGTCGCCGACGAGCGCGACGCCGTGGGGCAGCCTCGACTGCGCCAGCGCGACCATCGCCTTGCTCTGATCCAGCCCCACCACGACGCCGCGCAGATGCCTGGTCAGGAAGCCGCTGCCGCAGGCGACGTCCACCGTGCGAGCCGACGTCAGGCCCTGCACGAGCCGGGTCAGCGAGTCGACCTCGACGTCCCAGCCGGGCCGGTCGCGCTCCGCGAAACGGCCCTGGCCCAGGTACCACTCGTCGTACTCACCCGCGCGCTGGTCGTAGTACGCCGCGGTGGCGGGGTCGCGGGCGAAGGCAGGCGCTGGTGCAGTCACCGGGACAGTGTCGCCCTCAGTGGCGCAGCGCTCGCGTCAGCAGGTCGCGCAGGTGTCGCTGGTCGGCTTCACTGAGGTCGGCGATGCCGAGGGCGTGGCCGTAGAGCCGATCGCGCAGGGCTTGGCGCAGCCGTTCGCCCTCGTCAGTGAAGACGAGCTGCCTGACCCGGCGGTCCTCGGGATGGGGTTGGCGAGCGACGAGGCCGCGGCGCTCGAGCCCGTCGACGAGCCCGGTGACGTTCGACGGGTCGCAGGCCATCCGGCTTGCCAGCTCGCGCATGGGGGCCGGGGCCTGCAGCGTCACCAGCGCGCGCAGCTGCCCCGGGGACAGGCCCATCTCGGTGGCGACCGCGGTGGTGTGCCCGCGCAGGTTGCCCACCAGCTCCCAGAGCAGGTCGATGACCTCGGCTGCGGTGCCGCGCCGCACGTCCTCGCCCGCGACGGGTGGCAGCGGTCTCGGGGTCACGTCCCGACTCTAGCTCTGGTTCTCCACAACGGTTGACCATCTCGACCATTTCGGGTTACTGTCCGAATGGTACTTGAGGAATACAACCATCGAGCAACTCCACAGCGGAGGAGGCATGTCGTGACTTCCACTCCCGCTACGACGCCGGTCAGCACTGCGCAGCCCGCGGCCGGGCGAACGCGCGCTCGTACTCGGGTCCTCGCGGTTCTCGGCGCGACGGCCGCCGCGCTGGGGATCTGGGTCCTCGCCGAGGCGCTCGGCGTCGACCTGGCCGTGCAGCTCCGACCGGGTTCGGTCGAAGCCGTGGGCCCCGCCGCCGTGCTGCTCAGCAGCCTGGTCGCCGCTCTGGCCGGCTGGGCGGCGCTGGCCGTGCTCGAGCGTCTCGTCGCCTGGGCCCGCACCGCGTGGACCGTGCTCGCGCTGCTCGTGCTGGCGGCGTCAATGGTCGGCCCGCTGGCTGGTGGAACCTCCACCGCTGCCAAGGCTGCGCTCGCCGGCATGCACCTGGCCGTCGCCGCGGTCCTCGTGCCGGCGCTGGGGCGCAGCTCCGCGGCCCGGTGACCGGCATGAGCAGCCCCACCGACCCGGATGGGTCACCTCCCGACGGCGACGAGCCTGCCGTCCAGTTCTCCGCCGCCGAGCTGGCGTACCTGCTCGGCGAGCGGCGCCTGGGCCGGTTGGCCACCGCGGATGCCCCCGGGCGGCCGCACGTCGTCCCCGTGGGCTGGAGCTACAACTCCGACCTGGGCACCGTCGACGTCTCCGGGCGCAACTTCGCGGCCACCCGCAAGTACCGCAACGTGCAGGCCAACCCCCACGCCGCCCTCGTCGTCGACGACGTGCTCCCACCGTGGCGTCCCCGCTGCGTGCTGGTGCAGGGTCCGGCGCGTTCCCTCGAAGCGGGAGCGGGCGGCGGAACCGAGGCGATGATCCGCATCACCCCGCACAAGATCACCTCGTGGGGGCTGGACGCCGACCCCGCGCAGTAGGCGGCCGGAGAAGAGCGGTCAGGACGGGGCGCGGTAGACCGAGACGTGGGTGGTGCTGTCGTCGGTGAACGGCGAGCCCAGCCAGTCGGCGGTCCGCTGCTCCAGGGCCAAGCCGGCGAGCTGGGCCATCAGGTCGAGCTCGGCCGGCCAGACGTAGCGGTGGTTGGCGGGCAGCAGCCGGGGGCCGGCGTCGGTGAGCAGCACCTTGGTGGTGCGCATGCTCTGGTCGGCCGGGTGGATCTTCGCAGCCTCCAGGAGGACGACGTCCTCCGACAGCGAGACCACCCGCACGCTGGACGCGGACGCCGCGCCCTGCCCGCGCCGGAACGCCCCCGGATCGGGGACCCACGTGTCGAGCACGAACGAGCCACCCGGCTCGAGGTGGGCCGCCGCGGTGCGGAAGACGTCGACCTGCGCCTGCTGGGTGGGGGCGGCGACGATCGTGTTGAACGCGAGCACGACGAGGCGGAAGCGCCGCTCGATCCGCACGGTCGCGAAGTCGCCGATAACCACCGGGATGTCCCTGCCGCCCGGCTTGGCGTGCAGCTGCTCGACCATGTCGGGGGAGCAGTCGACCCCGTGCACCTCGATGCCCCGCGCCGCCAGCGGCAGGGCGAGCCGTCCGGTGCCGATGCCCAGCTCCAGCACCGCGCCGCCCTCGGCCAGCTCGACCATCCGGGTCACGGCGGGCTCGGTGGGCAGCGTCTGCTCGTACAGGGTGTCGTAGATGTCGGCGATGCGACGGCCGTACGAGGTGGGGTCGGACATGCGCCTGCTTTCGTTCAGCGGGAGCTCGAGCCGCGCGGGTGCTCAGGACGAGCGGAGGCGCATGGCATGGTGGACGGCGTGGAGGAGACCGAGGGCGAGCCCGGCGACGGGTCCGGGGGCGTGACGATCACGCCGTACGAGGACGGGCCGCTGCTGGTGCGCGGGGAGTTCCGCCTGGTCACCCCCGACGGCCGCGAGATCGACCCCCGCCGGCGCACGGTCGCACTCTGCCGCTGCGGCGCCTCGGGGAGCAAGCCCTTCTGCGACGGCTCGCACCGGGTCGCCGGCTTCCGGGCCGGCGTCGTCGACGACGCCGGCCGGCTGGCCCCCGGCGCCGTCGAGCCAGTCAACGGCGCGTAGTCCGGCCCGCGCCCGCCGGCGCAGCTCCCGGGGGAAGTGCGCGGCCACCCCGAGCCGCCGCCCCGCGTAGGTGACCCCGCCGTGGCGCAGCCGCAGCCACACCGCCCACCAGGCGTACGTCCCCCGCTCCAGGACCCAGACCGGGGCGAACAGCGGCGTCGCCGCGGGATAGACCTCTCGGC
>JALYMT010000220.1 GCA_030773555.1 Actinomycetota bacterium
GGGCATGGGTCCGCGCGAGGTCGCTGCCGCGGTGCGCGCGGGCCGGCTGCTCGCCGTCGCAGAGGGCGTCGTCCTGCTGCCCGGGGCGCTCGAGCAGGCCGTCGAGGTCCTCGCCCGGCTGCCGCAGCCGCTGACGACCAGCGCCGCGCGGCAGGCCCTGGGCACCTCGCGGCGGGTCGCCGTGCCCCTGCTGGAGCTCCTCGACCGCCACGGGCTCACCGAGCGGCTGCCCGACGACCGCCGGCGGGTGCGAGCGCCCAGGCCCGGCCGGCCCCTCGGGAGCTGACCGGCACGAGATGCCCCGCCTGCCTGCTCGTCCGGGCGCGGGTTGAGGCCGATAGGAGGTCGTGCGCCTTCGTCCCCGCTTCCGGGCCCGGCCACCGGCCCGGCGGCGCACCGCCGGCCTGGTGCTCGGCCTGCTCCTGTTGGCCTCCAGCAGCGTTCTCGGCCTGCTCGCGGGGCGGCAGCAGGCCGTCGGGCAGCTCGACGCGGCGCTGTCGTCCTCGGCGACCGAGCAGGTGACGGTCACCGACGAGTACTTCGAGCGGGCCCGATCGATCGTCCTCCTGCTCGCGCAGAACCCCGTCTTCTCCTGGCACTTCGGGGGCACCGGAGGCGACGCGCACGAGGGCATGAACGACGCCCTGGCCTTTGTCGAGTCGCTCTACCCGGGCCGCATCGGGGAGGCGTGCGTGATCGACTGACAGGGGGTGGAGGCCGCCCGGGCCGTCGCCGGCGTCGCGGCGCCGCACAGCGAGCTCTCGCACGAGGAGGCCGAGAACGCCTTCTTCCACCGGACCCGCGCCCTGGCCGCCGGTCGGGTGCACCAGGCGCCGCCCTACGTCTCGCCGGACACCGGGGAGTGGGTCATCTCCAACTCCACTCCCCTTCCCGCCGGTTCGGCCGCCGTCCCTGGTCGCGCGGACGGCTCCCCTGGGGTCGTGCACTTCGAGATCACCGTGGACTCCTTCCGGGAGCAGGCCGAGCGCCGGGGCAGCCGCTTCCCGGTGCTGCTCGTCGACGGCCGCACCGGCGACGTGGTGACCGCCACCAGCCGGGCGCAGCGACGGGACGAGCCGCTGGGCTTCCCGGGGACGCCGCTCACGCGGGCGGTGGTCGCGGCCGGCGGCCCGGCGGGGGCGCTCACCGTCGACGGGACCCGCGCGGCTTACCGGCGAGTCGCCGGAGGACCGGACAACGCCAACGACTGGTACGTCGTCACCCTGAGCTCGGAGCTGCCAGGCCCGTGGTCGACGGCTGGCGGCCGGGCGGCGATCGGCAGCGCGGTCGGCGCCCTGCTGCTGCTGGGCTCCTCGCTGCTCGCCCTGCGCTCGGGCCAGCGCCAGCTGCGCCGGGCCGCGCAGACCGATCCGCTCACCGGGCTGCCGAACCGCGCCTTCTTCACCGAGCGTCTCCGCCAGCGCATGCGACTCGTCCCCGGCGGGCACGCCGAGGCCGTCCTGCTGCTCGACCTCGACGGGTTCAAGGAGGTCAACGACACCCTGGGCCACCTGGCGAGGGACCGGTTGCTGCAGCAGGTCGCGGACCGCATCGCCGGCGTGCTGCGGCCCGGGGACCTCGTCGCCCGCCTCGGGGGCGACGAGTTCGCGGTGCACCTGCCCGGCATCGACGACCGGGTGGCCGCGGCCGCCGAGGTCGCCGCCACCCTCCTGGAGGCGCCGCGCCGTCCGTACGTGCTCGACGGCGTCGGGATCCACGTCGACGGCAGCGTGGGCATCACCCTCGCCCCCCAGCACGGGCGGACCCCCGAGGAGCTGCTGCAGCACGCGGACGTCGCTATGTACCAGGCCAAGCGGGACAGCGCCGGTTTCGTCGTGTACGACGCCGCCAGCGACCCGCACAGCCCGGAGCGGCTGCAGATGGTCGCCGGCCTGCTCGAGGCGATCGAGAGCCGCCGGCTCGACCTGCACTACCAGCCGCAGCTCGACCTGGCGCAGGGCCGGGTGACGGGGGTGGAGGCCCTCGTCCGGTGGCGCCACCCCCGCCTGGGCCTGCTCCCGCCGGCGGAGTTCGTGCCCATGGCCGAGCGCACCGGGCTGATCCGGCCGCTGACCCGGTGCGTGCTCGAGCTGGCGCTCGAGCAGTGCGCGGCCTGGCGAGCGCAGGGCCGGGAGCTGCCGGTCGCGGTCAACTGCTCCGCCCTCGACGTGCTCGACCGGCGGCTGCCCCACGAGGTCGGCGCCCTGCTCATGCACTACGACGTGCCCGCGCACCTGCTCTGCCTGGAGATCACCGAGAGCTCGATCATGCAGGAGGTGGAGCGCGCCCTCGAGGTGCTGACCGGGTTGCACGAACTCGGCGTGCGGCTCGCGGTCGACGACTTCGGCACCGGCTACTCCTCGCTGGCCTAGAGGCTGCCTCGTAACGCCTCTCGCCTAGATCGAATGGAGGGGCTGCCGTCGGGAGACCGCCTCCAGCGCGGCAGGTGGAGTGGAAGTCTGGGGACTGCCGCCGCGACCGTCCCTGTGGAGATCCTTTAGCCGCACTTTCGGTTACGAGGCAGCCTCTACCTCCAGCAGCTGCCCGTGGGCGAGCTCAAGGTCGACCGGGGCTTCGTGGCCGGCATGGCCGGCTCGCAGGCCGACCGGCACATCGTGGGGGCCACGGTCGAGCTGGGGCACAAGCTGGGGCTGAGCGTGGTGGCCGAGGGGGTGGAGGACGCCGACACCGCCGAGGCCCTGCACGACCTCGGCTGCGACCGCGCGCGGGGCTACCACTGGTCGCCGCCGCTGCCGCCCGCCCAGCTGGCGGAGTGGCTGGACGGCTGGGCTGCCCGGGCCGCGGCCCGTGCCGGGTGGGAGCGCGGCTAGGCTGCCGCCGCGTCCCGGCCAGCCCCCCGAGGTGAGCGTGTCCCCCCCGCAGACCAGCCAGCAGAGCCTCCAGCACGCGCCGACGCGGCAGCACCCGCCGGTGGAGGAGCTGCGCGGCACCGTCGAGCGGGGCGGCGCCGAGCGCTACCACGCGGCCAACGCGGCCAAGGGCAAGCGGTTCGCCCGCGAGCGCGTACGCCTGCTCGTCGACGAGGGTTCGTTCGTCGAGGACGGGCTATTCGCCAACGTGCTCGCCGGCGACCTGCCCGCCGACGGCGTGGTGACCGGCACCGCGAGCATCGACGGGCGCCCCCTGGCGCTGATGGCCAACGACTCGACGGTCAAGGCCGGCTCCTGGGGCGCGCGCACGGTGGAGAAGATCCTGCGGATCATCGAGACCGCCTACCGCGACGGCCTGCCGATGGTCTACCTCGTCGACTCGGCGGGTGCGCGGATCACCGACCAGGTCGACCTGTTTCCCGGGCGCCGCGGCGCCGGGCGCATCTTCTGGAGCCAGGTGCGGGCGAGCGGCGCGATTCCGCAGGTGTGCGCCCTGTTCGGCCCTTCGGCGGCGGGCGGGGCCTACATCCCGGCGTTCTGCGACGTGGTCGTGATGGTCGAGGGCAACGCGTCGATGTACCTGGGCTCCGACCGGATGGTGGAGATGGTCACCGGCGAGAAGACCACGCTGGAGGCCATGGGCGGGGCCCGGGTCCACTGCACCGAGAGCGGGGTCGGTCACTTCCTCGTCCGCGACGAGGCCGAGGCGCTGGCGACCGTACGCCGGCACCTGTCCTACCTCCCGGGCAACTGGCAGCAGCCGGCGCCGCCTGCGCCACCCCGGCCGGCCCCGGCCGGTGCCGACCTCGCCGCGCTGGTGCCGGCCAGCGACCGGCAGGCGTTCGACATGCGCCGCTACGTGAGGGGCCTGCTCGACGAGGACTCGTATCTGGAGATCCACGCGCTGTGGGCCCGGGAGCTGACCGTCGGCCTCGGGCGTCTCGGCGGCGAGGTCGTCGGCGTCGTCGCCAACAACTCGATGTTCAAGGGCGGCGTGCTCTTCGTCGACTCCGCCGACAAGGCGGCCCGCTTCGTGCAGCTGTGCGACGCCTTCAACGTCCCGCTGCTGTTCCTCTCCGACGTGCCCGGCTTCATGGTCGGCACGGCGGTCGAGAAGCAGGGCATCATCCGCCACGGCGCAAAGATGATCTCCGCAGTGGCCGAGGCGACCGTCCCGAAGATCTGCGTCGTGGTGCGCAAGGCCTACGGCGCGGGCCTCTACGCCATGGCCGGGCCCGGCTTCGACCCGGACGCCACCCTGGCACTGCCGACAGCCAAGATCGCGGTCATGGGGGCGGAGGCGGCGGTCAACGCGGTCTACGCCAACAAGATCGCCGCGATCGAGGACCCGGCGGAGCGCGACGCGTTCGTCGCCGCCCGCCGGGAGGAGTACGAGGAGGACATCGACGTCGTCCGGCTGGCCAGCGAGCTGGTCGTCGACGCGATCGTCGACCCGGCCGACCTGCGCGCGGAGCTGGTGGCGCGCTATGCCCGGCTGCGCGGCAAGGACCGCTCCTTCTCGCGGCGGCGGCACGGGATCACCCCGGTCTGACCGCTATTGACTTCTTGGTCAATCCCCGCCAGCTGGGATCGCTCGAGCACCTGGACGACCCCTCCCGCTGCCCGTCCTGCTCGCTGCTCCTGCCGCCCGGAACCGCCGGGCGCTGCCCCTCCTGCGGCATCGGCCTCGCCGGCCCGTTGGCCGGTCAGGTCTGGGCGCTGTCGCGCCAGGCCGCGGCGCTGCTCCGCCAGCGCGCCGCTCTGCTCGAGCG
>JALYMT010000221.1 GCA_030773555.1 Actinomycetota bacterium
CGCGCACGTCGTGGCCACCCGCGACGCGCACGTCGACCCCGGACGGCACTTCTCCCCCGACCCCGACTACGCGCGCACCTGGCCGCGCCACTGCGTGGTGGGCACCGGCGGCGAGGAGCTGCACCCGGCGCTGGCCGGCGTGCGCCTCGACGCCGTCTTCGACAAGGGCGCGCACGCTGCGGCCTACAGCGGCTTCGAGGGCGCCACCGCCGGGGGCGAGGGCCTGGCCGACTGGCTGCGTCGACGCGGCGTCGATGAGCTCGACGTCGTGGGCATCGCCACCGACCACTGCGTGCGGGCCACCGCCCTCGATGCCGCCCGCGCCGGCTTCAGCACCCGCGTGCTGCTCGACCTCACCGCGGGCGTGGCACCCGCGAGCACCGCGGCCACCCTCGACGAGCTGGGAGCTGCGGGGGTGCGCCTCGAGGGCCGGCCCGTCGTGCGCGCCGATCGGGCCGAACCTCCTGCATAGGCTCGCTCCCGCGTGCCATGCTCACGCCATGAAGACACTGCTGATCATCGCCGCTGTCGTCGTGGCCATCCTGGTCCTGCTCCCGATGCTGCGGGGCCGCCGCCGCTGAGCCAGGTGCTCAGGTAGCCGCCGCGTCGTCTCCCCGGCCCTCGGTCGGGGAGCGGCGCGCCCACGTCCACGCGTACGCCGGGTCCTCGCAGCTCAGCGCGGGCTCGCACAGGTCCAGCGGCCGGAACGTGTCGACCATGACGGCGAGCTCGTCGGTCGCGGTCTTGCCGATCGAGGCCTCGACCGAGCCCGGCTGCGGGCCGTGGGTGAAGCCGGCGGGATGCAGTGAGATCGAGCCCAGCTCGATGCCCGCACCCCGGCGGGACATGAAGTCGCCGCCGCAGTAGAAGAGCATCTCGTCGCTGTCGACGTTGGCATGGTTGTAGGGCGCCGGAATCGACAGCGGGTGGTAGTCGAACAGCCGCGGGACGAACGAGCAGATCACGAAGTTCGGGCCGGCGAAGGTCTGGTGCACCGGCGGAGGCTGGTGCAGCCGGCCGGTGATCGGCTCGAAGTCCCCGATGTTGAACGCGTACGGGTAGAGGCAGCCGTCCCAGCCGACCACGTCGAACGGGTGGGTGGCGTAGGTGAACCTCGTCCAGCCCTGCCGGTGGCGCACGAGCACGTCGACGTCGTCGTGCTCGGCGTGCAGCGGCTCGGTCGGGCCGCGCAGGTCGCGCTCGCAGAATGGCGCGTGCTCGAGGAACTGGCCCTTGTCGGAGAGGTAGCGCCGGGGCGCAGCGATGTGCCCGCTCGCCTCGATGGTCAGCAGCCGCAGCGGCGGCTCCCCCGAGGGCACCCACCGGTGGGTCGTCGAGGCGGGCAGGACCACGTAGTCGCCCGGACCCACCTCGAGGGCGCCGAAGACCGTCTCGACGGTCGCCGTGCCGGACTCGACGTAGACGCACTCGTCGCCACGACGTTGCGGTAGAGCGGCGAGGGCGAGCCGGCGACGGCGTACGAGATGCGCGCGTCGGCGTTGGCGAGCAGGTGCTGGCGCCCGCGGACCGCGTCGGCCGGGCCGGCGTCGAGCTTGTGCGTCCGGAAGTGGCGGGGCTTGAGGGGCAGGTTGGGCACCTGCGCCTCCGTCGGGGCCTCGTAGGTCGTGCTTCCAACGATGGCCGTCGGCAGGTGCCGGTGGTAGAGCAGGGCGGAGTCGCCCGAGAAGCCCTCGACGCCCATGAGCTCCTCGGCGTAGAGCCCGCCGTCGGGCCGGCGGAACTGCGTGTGCCGCTTGCGCGGCAGCTCCCCCACGGCGCGGTAGTACGGCATCGGCTCCCCAGCTGCCCGGTCGTCGGACGTTCGTACGACCCTGAGCAGCACGGTGGGCTATGGTGCGCCGCATGTCAACCGGCGGGCCGGGCCCGGCGCGCAGCGAGCCCGCGTCCTGGCTGCCCGTCCCCGAGGACTCGCCGTTTCCGATGCAGAACCTGCCGTACGGGGTCTTCTCCCGCGAGGGTGACGACGACCCGCCGCGGGTCGGGGTGGCGATCGGGGACTTCGTGCTCGACCTCGTGCCGGTCGCCGCCGCGGAGAGCCTCGACGGCGGCCACGTGTTCGCCGCGCCCACGCTCAACGACTTCCTCGCCCTGGGCCGCCCCGCCTGGAGCGCGGTCCGGCAGCGGCTGACCGAGCTCCTGACCCTGCCCGGCTCCCGTGACGCGGTCGAGCCGCACCTCGTGCCCCGGGCGGCAGCGCGCCTGCAGCTGCCGTTCTCGGTCGCCGACTACGTCGACTTCTACTCCTCCGAGCACCACGCGCGGAACGTGGGGCGCATCTTCCGCCCCGATGGCGAGGCGCTCCCCCCCAACTGGAGATACCTGCCGATCGGCTACTCCGGCCGCGCCGGCACGGTGGTGGTCTCGGGCACCGACGTCGTCCGCCCCTGCGGGCAGCGGCGCCCGCCGGGCTCGGCGGCCCCCTCGTACGGGCCCAGTACGCGCCTCGACGTCGAAGCCGAGGTCGGCTTCGTCGTCGGCGTGGGGTCGGCGCTCGGGCTGACGGTGCGCGCCGACCGGTTCCGCGAGCACGTCTTCGGGCTCGTGCTGCTCAACGACTGGAGCGCGCGCGACCTGCAGGCGTGGGAGTACCAACCCCTCGGGCCCTTCCTCGGCAAGTCCTTCGCCACCTCGATCTCGCCGTGGGTGGTGCCCCTGGAGGCGCTGGAGGCCGCCCGCGTGCGGCCGCCGGCCCAGGACCCCGAGCCGCTGGACTACCTGCGCGACGAGGAGGGCTGGGGCCTCGACCTGCGCCTCGAGGTGCGCTGGAACGACACCGTCGTCTCGCGCCCGCCGTTCGCCGCCATGTACTGGACCCCCGCGCAGCAGCTGGCCCACCTCACCAGCAACGGCGCGTCGCTGCGCACCGGCGACCTCTACGCCTCCGGGACGGTGTCGGGGCCGGACCCCGACGAGCGGGGCTCGTTCCTCGAGCTCGGCTGGAACGGCGAGCACCCGGTGCGCCTGGCCGACGGATCCACCCGCAGCTTCCTCGAGGACGGCGACACCGTGACCATCTCCGCGACCGCCCCCGGGCGTGGGGGGATCCGGCTGGGCCTCGGCGAGGTACGGGGAACGGTGCGCCCGGCGTACGGGCCGGAGCGCTAGCCGGCCCGGCCGGCCTCGACCATGACGTCGTCGACGCGGTCGCAGTCGACGAGCAGCATCCGCAGGGTCAGCCGCACGACGTCGGCGGCGTATCGCGGGATGTCGGTGCCTTCGGGATGGTGGCGGGCACCGGCCAGCAGCACGGCCTCGGCGGCGAGCGCCGCCGTGCGCGGGTCGACCGGGACGAACTCCCCCGCGGCGATGCCCTCCTCGACCAGCGCGCGCACGTTGGCGCGCAGGCGCTCGGCCTGGACGCGTTGCCCGTCGAACTCAGGGTTGGTCAGCACCTCGTCGTCGAGGATGCTGCCGAGGCGGAACGGCGAGCCCAGGATGGTCTGCACCGCGACGAGACCGAACCGGGCCAGCCGTGGCCCGGCCGGTCCCGACGACCCGACCAGGCCGGTCGACAGGTCGTGCAGCGGGGTCAGGCTGATCGCGAGCAGGGCCCGCATGAGCTCGCCCTTGCTCGCGAAGTGGTGGAACATCGACGGCTGGCGGATGCCGACGGCCTCGGCGATCGCCCGCGTGGACGTCCCCGAATAGCCGCGGCGGTCGAACAGCGTCGCCGCCGAGGCCAGGATGCGCTCCCGCGTCCGCTCGGCGGCCGCTGGCGTGTCCTGGTCGGCCTCAAGCTCGGTCATGCCGACCACCGTGGCGCCCCCCGGGGGCGCGCGCAAGAGGAATCAACGGGCGAGGGGAGAGACACCGTGACCGGCTCCGTGGACGACCTGGACGTGGCGATCGTCGAGCTGTTCGCCGCCGAGCCGCGGGTGGGGGTGCTGGAGGCGTCCCGGCGGCTCGGGGTGGCCCGGGGCACCGTGCAGGCCCGCCTCGACCGGCTGCAGGGTCGCGGCGTGATCCGCGGGTGGGGCCCCGAGCTCGATCCGGGCGCCCTCGGCTACGCGGTGATGGCGTTCGCCACCCTGGAGATCCGCCAGGGCTCCGGCGAGGGGCACGGCCACGAGTTCGTCGCCCGGCACCTCTCGGCGATTCCGGAGGTGCTCGAGGCCCACACCATCACCGGCACCGGCGACGTGCTCGCCCGCGTCGTGGCCCGCTCCAACGCGGACCTGCAGCGCGTCATCGACGACGTCGTGGCCTGCCCCGACATCGTCCGCACCTCGACGGTGATCGTCCTGGCCACCCGGATCCCGCACCGCGTCCTGCCCCTGCTCTCTACGGCCATCGCACCGCCGGCTGCGCACGGACCGGCCAGCGACTAAAAGAAGCGCCCGCGACCTCGGCGTCGGCGGCGCCCGGGGTGTCGACGCGCCGCTCGCGCAGCTCGTACTGCGCCACCGCCTTGACCGCGGCGGCGGCGGGCAGGGCGACGATGGCCCCGACGAAAC
>JALYMT010000222.1 GCA_030773555.1 Actinomycetota bacterium
GCTCCCGGGCGCGCCCGCCCGTCCCCGTCCAGGAGGCCAGGTCGAGCAGGATGCCGACGGCCGGGGCGCCTGCGGGCCGCATCCGGGCCAGCTCCTGGGCGTCCTGCGCGGTGAGCCCGCCCAGCACCGCCACGAGCATGCCCTCGCCGCCGCCGCGCAGCACGGCACGGGCGGGAGCGAGGGTGCCGCCCGCCGAGGGCTGCAGCACGGCCAGCGTGTCGAGCAGCATGCCGGGGAAGTCGCCGGCGACCCCGTCGCCGTCCTGGGCCGCGCTGGACATGCTCGCGCCCACGTCGGTGACGAGCCGCACGGTGAAGCCGGTGCCCAGCAGGTGCAGCCCGATCGAGGCGGCCGCCGCGATCGCCCACTCGAAGGACGAGCCCGGCCCCTCGCCGCGGTGGCCGGCGGCGCGGGTGTCGAGCAGCAGGGTCGCCCGGCTCTGCCAGGGCTGCTCCTCCCGGCGGACCATCAGCTCCCCGTAGCGGGCGGTGGACCGCCAGTGCACTCGGTGCAGGGGGTCACCGGTGCGGTACTCCCGGGTGGCCACGTCGTCCTCGCCCGTGGTGGCTAGGGAACGCGAGCGGCTCTCTCCATTGCCCGACCACTCCGCCGACAGGGGCACCGCGGGCAGCGGCACGACCGGGGGGACGACGACCAGCGTGTCGCGGCCGCTGAACGAGCGCTGCAGCTCGCACATGCCGAAGGGGTCGGCGAGCCGGATCGACAACGGCCCGAGCGAGAAGCGGCCGCGCAGCTCGCTGCGCACCACGTACGGGACGAGGCGACTGCCCCGGGGTTCCACCCGGTCGAGCACGAAGCGGGGCCGGGTGCCCAGGACGTAGGGCACCCGGTCCTCGACGAGCAGCAGACCGGTGGGGAGGCGGGAGAGGTTGTCCAGTCGCACGGTCACCTGGGCCTCGTCGCCTGCCGCCACCCGGGCGGGGTCGACGGAGCGGGTCGAGGAGAGCCGGAACCGGGCGCGCACCACCACCCACGCGCACGCCAGCGGCAGGGCCACCAGCAGGACGCCGAGGCGCAGCAGGTCGCGCTGGCCGAAGAGCACGGCGGCGAGCACCGACGCGAGGCCGGCGACGAGGAACGCCCGTCCGCGCGAGGTCAGGCCCCGCAGGCCGGCGAGGGGGGCGGACCCGGGGGTCACGAGCCCGTAGCGCCCGTACGCGCGGCCGGCGACGGCAGCGGGACGCGGGCCAGCAGCTCGACGACCACCTGCTCGGGCGTGCGCCGGTGCATCTGCGCCTCCGCCGTCGGCAGCAGCCGGTGAGCGAGGACGGGACCCGCGAGGCGCTGCACGTCGTCGGGCAGGACGTAGTCGCGGCCGGCCAGCGCCGACGCGGCGCGCGCGGCGCGCAGCAGCTGCAGCGTGGCCCGCGGGGAGGCCCCCAGCCGCAGGTCAGGGGAGGAGCGGGTGGCGGTGACCAGGTCGACGACGTACTGCCCGACGGCCGCGGAGACGTGCACGGCGCGCACCGTCTCGACCAGCTTGCCGATCGTGTACGCGTCGGCGGCCGGCTCGAGGTCGTCGAGCGGGGACGCCGCCGCGTGCGCGTCGAGCATCGCGAGCTCGGCGCGAGCGCTCGGATAGCCCATCGAGACCCGCGCCATGAACCGGTCGCGCTGGGCCTCGGGCAGGGGGTAGGTCCCCTCCATCTCCACCGGGTTCTGGGTGGCGATCACCATGAACGGGGCGTCGAGCTCGTACGTGGTGCCGTCGACGCTGACCTGGCGCTCCTCCATGCACTCGAGGAGGGCGGACTGGGTCTTCGGGGAGGCGCGGTTGATCTCGTCGCCGACGACGAGATTGGCGAACACCGAGCCGGGCTTGAACTCGAAGTCGCGCCGGTCCTGGTTGTAGACCGACACCCCGGTCAGGTCGCTCGGCAGCAGGTCGGGGGTGAACTGGATCCGCTTGACCGTGCAGTCGACCGAGCGGGCCAGCGCCTTGGCGAGCATGGTCTTGCCGACACCCGGCACGTCCTCGATGAGCAGGTGCCCCTCGGCCAGCAGCACGGTGAGGGCGAGCTCGACGACGTCGGCCTTGCCCTCGATGACGGTCTCGATCGCGGTGCGGATGCGCCCGGTGGTCTCGGCCAGCTCCGCAAGGTCGGCGCCCACCGGCATCGCCGGCCCGGCCGGAGAGCTCCCTCCGACGGCGCCCGGGGCCAGCCTGCTCGTACTCCCGACGGCCACGCGCCTCTCCCCCCACTCGTCGCGGGGCGACGAGGCAGTGCTGCTCGGCTGCCCAGCGTACGTCGGGGGGCAGCGGCGCCCTCGGCCGGGCGCCCCGCGACCGGCTCCGGACCGGGTCGCGGCGCGGAGGGCGCGGGGCCTTCAGGTGGGGTGATTCCGCGCCGAGATGATTGACCGTGGAGGGAAGTGGAGTACATTGGCGCGCACTGGAGCACGGATGCTCCTGAGCCGGGGCAGGGGCTGGAGGTGGGGGACAGGTGACGAGCCTGTTCCTCGGGACCTACACCCCTCGCCTCGACGAGAAGGGCCGGCTGATCCTGCCGGCCAAGTACCGGGGCGCACTGGCGGAGGGGCTCGTGATCACCAAGGGCCAGGAGCGCTGCCTCTACGTGTGGCCGGTCGACGAGTTCGCCCGGGTCACCGAGCAGATGCGCACCGCCCCGGTGACCTCCAAGGCCGCCCGCGACTACATGCGGGTGTTCTTCGCGGGTGCCTCCGACGAGGTGCCCGACGGGCAGGGGCGGATCACGATTCCGCCCGCACTCCGGGAGTACGCCGGGCTGACGCGCGACTGCGTGGTCATCGGGGCGAGCACCCGGGTCGAGATCTGGGACGCCGCCGCCTGGGAGACCTATCTGGCCGCCCAGGAGCAGGCGTTCGCCGACCTGTCCGAGGAGGTGCTGCCCGGCCTGATCTGAGGATCCGTTCCGCTTTTCCCATCCGTTCCGCTTTCACGACGCTTCCCCGCGTGTTCGCCGTACGACGAGGTCTCCACCCGCTCCACCGCCTGCTGGCGCACCTTCCCCGGTGCCAGCCGGCCTCTTCCCTGAGCGGTTGGAGACCTGGTCTGACGGCGGCGCAGTTCGAGCTCGATTCGACGAAGCCTGCGCCGGTTCGCTTGCCGGCGCCGCGACCAGGGGGGTCGGCAAGATGAGTGCGCCCGAACGTGCCCAGCGACACGTGCCGGTGATGCTCGAGCGGGTGCTCGCCCTGTTGGCACCCGCCGTGCAGGACGTGCCCGCAGTGGTCGTCGACGCGACCCTCGGTCTGGGCGGGCACAGCGCCGCCCTGCTCCACCGCAATCCCCGGGTGCGCCTGGTGGGCCTGGACCGGGACCCCGACGCGCTCGCAGTGAGCGAGCGCCGACTGGCGCCGTACGCCGACCGCGTCACCCTCGTGCACGCCGTGTACGACGCGCTGCCCGAGGTGCTCGCCCGCCTCGGCCTGAAGCGGGTGCAGGGCGTGCTGTTCGACCTCGGCGTGTCCTCGCTGCAGCTCGACGAGGCCGGCCGCGGCTTCGCCTACGCGCAGGATGCACCCCTGGACATGCGGATGGACCAGACCCAGGGCGCGACCGCGGCCGACGTCGTCAACAGCTACCCCGCCGAGCAGCTCGCGCGGGTGCTCCGGGAGTACGGCGAGGAGCGCTTCGCCCGGCGCATCGCCGACGCCGTGGTCCGCGAGCGCGGCCGGGAGCCCTTCGCCGGCACGGCCCGCCTCGCGGAGCTGGTGCGCTCCTCGATTCCCGCCGCCACCCGGCGCACCGGGGGCCATCCCGCCAAGCGCACCTTCCAGGCGCTGCGCATCGAGGTCAACGGCGAGCTCGACGCGCTCGCGGCGGCCCTGCCGGCCGCGGTCGAGGCGCTGGCCGTACGCGGGCGCATCGTCGTCCTCTCCTACCACTCGCTGGAGGACCGGCTCGTGAAGCGGGTCCTCGCCGAGGGCGCGGCCAGCCGGGCCCCTCTCGACCTGCCGGTCGTCCCCCCCGGCAGCGAGCCGCACCTCCAGCTCCTGACCAGAGGTGCCGAGGTGCCCACGGACACGGAGGTCGCGGCGAATCCGCGGGCGGCCTCGGCCCGGCTACGGGCCGCCGAGCGCATTCGCGACGCGGAAGGTAGGGCGGCATGAGCACGGTGCACGCGACGGCGGAGACGTCGCGGGCCGAGGACGCCCGCACCCGGTCCGGCTCCGCCGCGGCGCTGCGCGCGCGCGTGCCGCAGCAGCGGGTCGCCCCTCCGGGGAGCCGGCCGCGGCTCACCGTGGTCCCGGGCAGCACGGCCCGCCCGGCCGCGGCCCGCGCACCGTTCGTGCTGCTGGTCTGCGGCCTGCTCGCCGTCGGCCTGCTCTCCCTGCTGCTGCTGCACACCGTGCTGGCGCAGGGCTCCTTTCGCATCTACGACCTCGAGAAGCGCTCGGGGCAGCTCTCCGGGCAGGAGGCCGCGCTGCAGCAGGCCGTGGCCGAGCAGGCCGCGCCGCAGCGGCTGGCCGAGCGCGCCGAGGAGCTCGGCATGGTCACCAGCGAGAATCCGGCGTTCCTGCGGATCGCCGACGCCGCCCTGCTCGGCGTGCCCGCGCCGGGCCGGGACCGGCCGGAACCGCCGGCGCCGGAGCGGCGCCGATGAGTGTCCGCGAGGCGCCGCCCTCGCGCCCGCCTGCGCGGCCCGCCTCGCGCTCGGCGACTCGCCCCTCGTACGACCTGCCCGCGCCGCGGACCTCCCCGGGACCGCATGCCCGTCCCGGACGGCACCCGTCGCCCGCACGGGTCCGGTCGGGATCCACCCGGCTGCGCGTCGCCGGCCGGCGGCGCTCGACCGCGCGGCTGCAGGCCGCCCTGCTCGCCCTGGCGATCCTGCTCTCGCTGTTCGCGGGCCGGCTCGTGCAGGTGCAGGGGCTGGAGGGTCCCGCGTACGCCGACCGCGCGCAGAACGAGCGACTGCGCACCACCGTGCTGGCGGCGCGGCGCGGCGCCATCACCGACGTCCGGGGCGTGGCGCTGGCGACCAGCGTCGAGGCCCGCGACGTGACCGTCGACCAGACCCTGGTGACCGATCCGGACGACACCGCCGCGAAACTGGCCCCACTGCTCGGCCTCGAGCCCGCCGTCGTGCGCGAGCGGATCACGGGCGACCGGCGCTTCGCCTACGTCGCGAAGCAGATTTCACCGGAGGCCTGGAGGCAGGTCGCCGAGCTGCGCGGCCCGGACGGCCGCCGCGGCCTGCCCGGCATCCTCAGCGAGCCCTCGAGCCGGCGGGTCTATCCCGCGGGCGACCTGGCCGCCAACCTCCTCGGCTTCGTGGGGCAGGAGGGTCAGGGGCTGAGCGGGCTGGAGCACGCGCTCGACGACCGGCTCGCCGGCGCCGACGGCACGGCCACGTACGAGGTGGGCGCCGGAGGGCGGCACATCCCGATGGGGGAGAGCCGCACCGTCGCGCCCGTGCCTGGCGGCGACCTGCGGCTGACCATCGACCGCGACATCCAGTGGATCTCCCAGCGCGCGGTGACCGACGCGGTGCAGCGCAGCGGCGCCGTGAGCGGAGCCGCGGTGGTGCTCGACGCGGGCAGCGGTGACGTGCTGGCGATGGCGAGCGCGCCCACGTTCGACCCGAACCGCCCGGGCGACGCGCCCGGGCAGGACCGGGGCAACCGCGTCCTCTCCGAGGTCTTCGAGCCCGGCTCCACCGGCAAGGCGATCACTGCGGCCGCGGTGGTCGAGGAAGGTGTCGTCGACGCGGACACCCCGTTCACGGTCCCGCCGGTGCTCGAGCGCGGGGGGCGCGCCTTCCACGACTCCGAGGAGCATCCGACCCTCGAGCTCACGTTCACCGGGGTGATGGCGAAGTCGAGCAACATCGGCACGATCCTCGCCGCCGAGCGCCTCAGCCCGGAGAAGCTGCACGACTACTACACCCGCTTCGGCATCGGGACGGCGAGCGGGCTGGGCCTGCCGGGGGAGAGCCGGGGAATCCTGGCCCCTCCGCAGCAGTGGTCGGCCTCGCAGCGCTACACCATCCCGTTCGGCCAGGGCTACGCGGTGAACGCGCTGCAGATGGCCTCGGTCTACGCCACCCTCGCCAACGACGGCGTACGCGTCGCCCCCCGCGTGGTGTCGGGCTGGACCGACGGCGAGGGCCGCTTCGTGGCGGCACCCGAACCGGAGCGCCGCCGCGTGGTGAGCGCCGACACCGCCCGCGAGGTGCGCGGCATGCTGGAGGCCGTGGTCGGCGAGGGCGGCACCGCGCCGAGCGCCGCGATTCCCGGCTACCGGGTGGCGGGCAAGACGGGCACCGCGAATCGCGTCGACCCGGAGACCGGCCGCTACTCCGGCTACACGGCGTCGTTCATCGGCATCGCGCCGGCCGACGGCTCGGCGGGCCGCCGGCTCGTCGTCGCGGTGACCCTGCAGGACCCGAAGAACGGGCACTACGGCGGGGTGCTGGCCGCGCCCGTGTTCCGGCAGGTCATGTCCTTCGCGCTGCAGAGCCTGCGACTGCCGCCCACCGGCGCGCCGCTTCCGGCAGCGCGGCTCGAGACCGGCTGACCGGTAGCCTGCCGTGGTGCACAGCTCCGCCGGCGCTCGACCTGCGACGGTGCGACCGAAGACGCTCGCGGAGCTGGCGTCGCAACTCGCGGTGCCGATGCCGACGCCGATGCCGACGCCGATGCCGAGCCAGTCGACGGCGGGCGCGGTGGCCGTCACCGGCATCACGCACGACTCCCGCAGCGTGCGCCCCGGGGACCTGTACGCCGCGCTGCCGGGCGCCCGGGTGCACGGCGCCGACTTCGTTGCGGCCGCCGCGGCCGCCGGGGCAGTGGCCGTGCTGACCGACGCCGAGGGCGCCGCGCGGGGGACCGGCGAGTTGCCCGCCCTCGTCGTCGACGCGCCCCGCAGCCGCGTCGGCGAGCTCGCGGCCTGGATCTACGACGAGCCCGCACGCGATCTCACGATGCTGGGGATCACCGGCACCAACGGCAAGACCACCACGGCGTATCTCCTGGAGGCCTGCCTGCGCGCCGCCGGCCGGGCCACCGGCCTCGTCGGCACCATCGAGACCCGCATCGGCGACGAGCGCGTGCCCAGCGTGCGCACCACCCCCGAGGCGCCCGACCTGCAGGCGCTGCTCGCCGTCATGCGCGAGCGCGGCGTCGACGCCGTCGTGATGGAGGTCTCCAGCCACGCGCTGGCGCTCGGCCGGGTCGACGGCGTCGTCTTCGACGTCGCGGTCTTCACCAACCTCAGCCAGGACCACCTTGACTTCCACTCCGACCTCGACGACTACTTCCGCACCAAGGCCTCGCTGTTCACCCCGGCGCGGGCCCGCCTCGGCGTCGTGAACGTCGACGACGCCTACGGTGCGCGCCTCGCGACGTCGGCGCCGATCCCCGTCGTGACCGTCTCGCCCGCCGGGGGCGCGGACGCCGACTGGTGCGTGTCCGCCGGCGAGGTGGCGGCCTCCGGCTCGACCACCGGCTTCACTCTGCAGCACCGCGACGGCCGCAGCGTGCGCGCCGCGTCACCGCTGGCGGGCAGCTTCAACGTCGCCAACACCGCCCTGGCCCTGGTGACCTGCCTCGCCGTCGGCGCCGAGCCGGCGCGAGCCGTACGCGGGCTGGCAGGCGCGCGGGTGCCCGGGCGCATGGAGCAGGTGCAGTCCACCGGGGTCGACGAGCCGCTCGCCGTGGTCGACTACGCGCACACCCCCGAGGCCGTCGAGAGCGTGCTCGCCGCGCTGCGCGCCGGGCTGACCGGGCGGCTGGTGGTCGTCCTCGGCGCCGGCGGCGACCGGGACGCGGGCAAGCGGCCGCAGATGGGAGCGGCGG
>JALYMT010000223.1 GCA_030773555.1 Actinomycetota bacterium
GCCCCTCGCGGGGCCGCCGCCTTCGCCACTCTGTCTGAGGAGCCCGCGCACGTGCGGATCGCCGTCACCGGCTCGATCGCGACCGACCACCTGATGACCTTTCCGGGGCGCTTCGCGGAGTCCCTGATCGCCGACAAGCTCGACAAGGTGTCGCTGTCGTTCCTCGTCGAGGATCTCGAGCTGCGCCGCGGCGGTGTCGCCGCCAACATCTCCTTCGGCCTTGCCGCCCTCGGCGTGCGCCCGGTCCTCGTGGGCGCGGTCGGCGCCGACTTCGCCGACTACCGCGCCTGGCTCGAGGGTGCCGGTGTCGACTGCTCGTCGGTGCACGTTTCGCCGCACCGGCACACCGCGCGGTTCGTGTGCACGACCGACGCCGACCACAACCAGATCGCCTCGTTCTATCCGGGTGCCATGAGCGAGGCCAGCGCAATCGAGCTCCGCCCGATCGCCGAGCGGCTCGGCGGCCTCGACCTCGTCGCGATCGGCGCCAACGACCCCGCGGCCATGCTCCGCCACACCGAGGAGTGCCGCGCCCGGGGCTACGCCTTCGCGGCCGACCCCTCCCAGCAGCTGGCCCGCATGGCCGGGCCCGAGATCCGTGACCTGCTCGACGGGGCCACGTACCTGTTCACCAACGAGTACGAGGCCGCCCTGGTCGAGCAGAAAACCGGGTGGTCGGGGGCCGACATCCTCGCCCGGGTGGGCACCCGGGTCACCACGCACGGGGCCGGCGGGGTGCTCGTCGAGAGCCGCGACGCCGCACCCGTCCACGTCGCGGCCGCGAGCACCCAGCGCCAGGCCGACCCGACCGGTGTGGGTGACGGCTTTCGCGCGGGCTACCTCGCCGCCGTGGGCTGGGGGCTGGGGCCGCAGCGGGCCGCCCAGGTGGGGGCGTTGCTCGCCACGTACGTCCTCGAGACCGTCGGCACCCAGGAGTACCAGCTGCGCGGTGAGGACTTCGCCCGGCGCCTGGCGGCCGCCTACGGCGAAGCCGCCGCGGCGGAGGTGGCCGGGCTCGTGCCGGCAGCGTCCCCCGCCCCTGCCGCGGGGCCCCACTAGGCGCCCGAGAGCGCAGTCCCCGTGCCGATCGAGCCCGAGCCCACCCGCTGGGTGCTGCCGAGCGCGAAGCGCCCGCTGCTGGGCGAGGTGGTCGGCGTCGGTGCCGACCTCGAGCCGGGCACGCTGCTGGCCGCCTACCGCGCCGGGCTGTTCCCGATGCGCCTCGAGGGGCTGAGCGGCCCGCTCGCCTGGTGGTCACCCAATCCGCGCGGCGTGCTGCCGCTCGAGCGGCTGCGGGTGAGTCGCTCGCTGCGCCGGTCGCTGCGCCGCTACTCGGTACGGGTCGACTCCGCCTTCGACGCGGTGGTCGCCGGCTGCGCCGGCGGCGGGCGTGCCGGCGACTGGGTCACCGGCGATATCGGCCAGGCCTACGGGCGCCTGCACCGGCTCGGGTGGGCGCACAGCGTGGAGGCGTGGACGTCGACGGGCGAGCTCGTGGGCGGGCTCTACGGGGTCGCCGTGGGCGGGCTGTTCGCAGGGGAGTCGATGTTCTCCCGGGCTCCCGATGCCTCCAAGGTCGCGCTGGTGCACCTCGTCGGCCTGCTCCACGAGGGCGGGTACGCCCGGCTGCTCGACGTGCAGTGGTGCACCCCGCACCTGGCCTCCCTCGGCTGCGAGGAGATGCCGAGGCGGCGGTATCTGCGGGAGCTGCGGCGAGCCCTGGAGCTGCCGCTGCCGGCCGCGTTCGACCATCCCGAGCCGGCGCCGTCCGAGGCGGCGAGCCCCACCGCGCCGTTATAGGGTCGGGCCCAGCAGCAGGCGCAGAGCACAGGCGGCGGAAGGCGGTTGGGGGTCCGGTGGACAATCTCGCGCGGCACAGCGGGGGGAAGCGTCTGCGCGCGCGGCGTGCGGGCCTCGTCCTGGGCGCCCCCCTGCTGGCCCTGGTCCTGGCCGGTTGCAGCCAGGAGGCCCAGGACCAGTGGAAGAACCTGAGCCTCCCCGAGGGCGTGACCCAGGAGTCGCACCTCGTCGAGCAGCTGTGGCGGGGTTCCTGGATCACGGCGCTCGTGGTGGGCGTGGTGGTCTGGGGGCTGATCGCTCTGTGCTGCATCCTGTTTCGGCGACGCCGGCACGAGCGCGGATTTCCTCCCCAGGTGCGCTACAACGTGCCCATCGAGGTGCTCTACACCGCGCTGCCGTTCATCATCATCACTGTCCTGTTCTTCTTCACCGCCCGGGACGAGACCAAGCTCCTCCAGCTCTCCTCCCAGCCACCGGTCCACCAGGTCAACGTGGTGGGCTTCCGCTGGGGCTGGGACTTCAACTACAAGCCGGTGCCAGGCAGCCCGGTCCCCGCGGCCGGGGTCTACGAGCACGGCATCCCCGCCGAGCCGTCCACGCTCGTGCTGCCCCGCGGCGAGAAGGTCCGCTTCATCCTCGAGGCCCGCGACGTCATCCACTCGTTCTGGGTGCCCGCCTTTTTGTTCAAGCTGGACGTGATCCCCGGCCGCGAGAACGTCTTCGAGGTCACCCCGGAGAAGCTCGGCACGTACGCGGGCAAGTGCGCCGAGCTGTGCGGGCTCGACCACGCCCGCATGCTGTTCAACGTGCAGGTGGTCGAGCCGGCCGAGTACCGCGCCTATCTGGAGCGGCTGGCAGCCGAGGGCCAGGTCGGGGAGCTGCCGGCCGAGAACGGCCCCGTGGAGGTCGAAGAGTCCGAGCCGGAGGCGGAGAGCCGGCTGTGAACGCGAAGAGGGTCGGGGTGCGCCCATGAAGGTCGAGTACAAGTTCTTCCTGGCCAACGGCGCGTTCTACGCGCTGGCGGCGATCGTGTACTGGTTTCTGAGCCACGACCCCACCGGCACCACCGCCCTGGCCCTGACCACGGGCCTGGCCGCCCTCGTGGGCTTCTACCTCTACCTGACCTCCAGGCGCATCGGGGACCGTCCGGAAGACCGCATGGAGTCCGACATCGAGGAGGGCTCGGGCGAGATCGGCTTCTTCAGCCCGCACAGCCCGTGGCCGCTCGCGCTCGGGGCGGGCGCCGCGCTGGTCGCCCTCGGCGTGGTGTTCGGCTACTGGCTGCTGGCCATCGGCGCCGTCACCACGGCGCTCGCCGTCGTCGGCTTCGTCTTCGAGTACTACCGCGGCTCGTTCGCCCACTGACGCATCGCCGCATTTCGTGCCCGGCATCGGGGCGGCATGCGTCCCGGGCAACTAGGCCGGACGCCTGAACCTGGGGCCACTTTGCCCAACCCTTGCACGGCCCTTCTCGCACCGTCCTGACCGCCTGCCGAGAACAGGCATCAGGGACGCCAGGGGAGGAATGATGAGCGCCACGAATCGTCCGGGTAGCCGGGGGCCGGCTGCTGGAGGCACGGCTGCGACCCGCCGCTGGGTGCTCCTGTCGGCGGCGTTGGGCGGTGTCCTAGTCGCGACCGGCTGCCAGGCCCTGCCGACGTCGACGCAATCCGCCGGCGTGCACCTCGCCCCGCCGCGGCCCAGGTGGCCGCCCCCGCCGTCCTGGTCGAGACGGGACCAGCGCGTCGGCGCTGCGCCCGGACCAGAGCGTGATCGTCCGGGCGCCCTCCGGGCGCCTCGCGGGAGTGGCCGTCACCGACGGCAGCGGGAAGCTCCTCCCGGGCACTCTCAGCGAGGACGGCACCCTGTCGGAGTCGACGGGTCCGCTCGCCTTCGGGGCGGCCTACACCGCCACCGCACGGGCCGTGAACTCCCTCGGGGCGGAGACCTCGAGCACCAGCAGCTTCACCACCATCGAGCCCGCGCACCTTGAGCACCGTGATGTCCCCCCTCGACCGCAGCACCGTCGGCGTGGGCATGCCGGTCATCCTGCGCTTCCCCGAGCCCGTGACCCGCAAGGCGGAGGTGGAGCGCCGACTGGAGATCAGCAGCTCGCGGCCGGTGACGGGCAGCTGGAGCTGGGTCAGCGACACCGAGGTGCACTACCGGCCCGAGACGTACTGGCCGGCGCACACCGAGGTCACCGTACGGGCCCCGCTGCGGGCGTAGAGGCCGCCGACGGCCTGTGGGGGAGCAGGACCGCATCCTGCGGTTCACCACCGGCGCCGCGGTCCTCAGCCACGTCGACGCCCGGACCCTGCGCATGACCGTGACCCGGGACGGCACGCTGCTGCGCACCATCCCGGTCACGACGGGCAAGGCCGGCTTCGTCACCCGGAGCGGCATCAAGGTCATCTCGGAGAAGTACCGGATGAAGGTGATGGACGCCCGCACCGTGAACATCCGGCCGGGATCCCGCGAGTACTACAACCTCAAGGTGCCCTTCGCCATGCGGGTCACCTGGAGCGGGGAGTTCGTGCACGGCGCGCCCTGGTCGGTCGGCCAGCAGGGCCGCGCCCGGGTGAGCCACGGCTGCGTCGGCATGAGCGAGAAGAACGCCGAATGGTTTTTCAACCTGACGCGCATCGGGGACGTCCTCGAGGTCAGCGGCACCGGTCGTCCGCTGGAGGCGGGCAACGGGTGGACCGACTGGAACACGCCCTGGGAGACGTGGAAGGCCGGCAGCGCCCTCGCCTGACGACGGCGGCCCCGGCCCCGAAGATGCGACAGAGCCCCGGCCGTCTCGGCCGGGGGTTCTGTCGCAGGGATCTCAGTGGTGGCCGCTGGACTGCAGCTCGCGCACCTCGCGGGGCGTGGCCGGCTCGACCCGGTCGCCGAAGTAGAAGCTGCTGACCTTGGCGCGGGCCTTGGTGGCCAGGCCGCCACGGCGGCGCACCCCGTTGCCGTCGACCGCCGGCGGCAGTTCCAGGGGCCGCTGCACGTCGTGCGAGGTGAGCAGGAACGCCTCCTCGGCCGGCACCGGCTCGTGGACCTCGACGAACTCCCCGTGCGGCAGCCGCAGGATCACCCCGGTCTCCCGGCCGTGCAGCACCTTCTCGCGGTCACGCCGCTGGAGGCCCAGGCAGATGCGCTTGGTGATCCAGAAGGCCACGGGCGGGGCCACGAAGAGCAGGACGCGGCAGACCCAGGTGATCTGGTTGATCGACAGGCCGAAGACGACGGCCAGGATGTCGTTGCCGCCGGCCGCGAAGAGCACCAGGTAGAAGACGATCGACATGACGCCCAGGCCGGTGCGGACGGGCTGGTTTCGGGGCCGGTCGCCCACGTGGTGCTCCCGCCGGTCACCGGTGACCCACGCCTCCAGGAAGGGGTAGACGGTCAGGGCGGTGAACACGATCCCGGGAATCACCAGCGAGGGGATGAGCACGCTCAGCGCCAGGGTGACGCCGAAGAAGCTCAGCTCCCAGCTGGGCATCAGCCGCAGCGCACCCTCCAGCCAACCCATGTACCAGTCGGGCTGCGAGCCGGCCGTGACCGGGGAGGGGTTGTAGGGGCCGTACTGCCAGATCGGGTTGATCGTGATCAGGCCGCCCATCGCGGCGGTGATGCCGAAGACGACGAAGAAGAAACCGCCGGCCTTGGCGATGTAGACCGGCATCAGCGGGTAGCCGACGACGTTGGTGTCGGTGCGGCCGGGCCCGGGATACTGCGTGTGCTTGTGGAAGACCAGCAGCATCATGTGCGCGGTGATCAGCGCCACGAACACGGCCGGCAGCAGCAGGATGTGCACGGTGTAGAGCCGCGGGATGAAGTCGACGCCCGGGAACTCCCCGCCAAAGAGCAGGAACGCGGAGTACGACCCCACGACCGGGACCGAGCGCAGGATGCCCTCGGCGATGCGCAGGCCGGTGCCGGAGAGCAGGTCGTCGGGCAGCGAGTAGCCCGCGAAACCCTCGAGGATGCCGAGGATGAGCAGCAGCGAACCGATCACCCAGTTGAGCTCACGCGGCTTGCGGAACGCGCCGGTGAAGAAGACGCGGAGCAGGTGCACCGCCGTCGAGGCCACGAAGATCAACGCCGACCAGTGGTGGATCTGGCGCATCACCAGCCCGCCGCGGACGTCGAAGGAGATCTCCAGCGACGAGGCGTAGGCATCGGAGAGCGTCAGGCCGCGCATGGGGGCGTACGAGCCGTTGTAGACGACCTCGACCATGGACGGGCGGTAGAAGAAGCTGAGGAAGGTGCCGGTCAGCAGCAGGATGATGAAGCTGTAGAGGGCGATCTCGCCCAGCACGAACGACCAGTGGTCGGGAAAGACCTTCTTCAGGCCCTTCTTGGCGATCCGGGCGACGCCGAGCCGCTCGTCCAGGTAGGTGCCGGTGGCTCCCGCCGCCCGCGACATCGTGCTCATCCGCGCTCCCAGAAGCTCGGGCCCACCGGCTCGGTGTAATCGTGCTGTGCGACCAAGTATCCCTCTTGATCGAGCGCGAGCGCGAGTTGGGGCAGTGGGTGCCCGGCCGGCCCGAAGATCACCTTGGCGCCTTCGTCGACCGCGAAGGTCGACTGGTGGCACGGGCACAGCAGGTGATGGGTGGTCTGCTCGTAGAGACCGACCGGACAGCCGACGTGGGTGCAGATCTTGGAGTAGGCAACGATGCCGGCGTAGGTCCAGTCCAGCCGGGTGGGCGGGCGCAGGGCGTCGGGCTCCACCCGGATCAGCAGCGTGGCGGCCTTGGCGATCTCGTTCAGGGTGAGGCCCGCGTGCTCGCCCTCGGCAGCGGGCTCGCCGTGCGGTTCGAACTCGGGAAGGACGTGCAGCACGCCCCCGATGGGCATCTCGGCCGGTCGGATGGGCTCGCCGGTGGGGTCGCGCACCAGCCGCACCCCCGGTGCCCACACGGTGTGGCTCAGCTGCTCGGCCGGGCTCTTCTCCCGGTCGCGCGACCACAACCCCCACAGGGGCACGACCGCCATGGCCGGCAGGGCCGCCATGGCGGCGAACAGGCTGCCGGTGATCAGCTTGCGCCGCGGCAGGCCGGCGGCCGCTCCGCCGTCGAGGATCACCGCCGCCCCGCCGGCCCGCTCCTCGTCGGTGGACCGGATGGGGTGGCGCTCCTCGACGACCTCGTCGTCGGGCATCAGCTTCTTGGCCCAGTGGATCGCGCCGATGCCGATGCCGAGCAGCGCGACGGCCAGCCCGCTGCCCAGCAGGGTCGTGGACAGCTTCACGTTGCCGAGCTCGGACCCGCTCACCGGAATGGCGAAGTACGCCACCACGAACAGCAGGGTGCCGAGGACGGAGAGGCCGAACAGCAGGGCTACCTGCCGCTCGGCCGCCCGGGCCGCCTTCGGGTCGATGTCGGTGCTGCGGTAGACGTGCGGCGGCAGGCCCGGGTCGGGAAAGCCCGGCTCCAGGGACCCGGCCCGCGGCTGCGCGGGCTCCACCTCCGTCCGGTGCTCGCGGGAGGAGTCGGTGACCCCCTGGTCGATGCTCCGGTCGCTCATGATGCCTTCGCCCCCAACCAGATCGCGCCGACCACCGTGGCGCCGATGCCGGCCAGCCAGGCGACGAGTCCCTCGCTGACGGGGCCGAGGTTGCCCAGGGCGAGCCCGCCGACGGTCGGCTCGTTCTCGGTGGTCTTGATGTAGGCGATCACCTTGCGCTTGCTCTCCTCGGAGAGCTGGGTGTCGGCGAACACCGGCATGGCCTGGGGGCCGGTGAGCATGGCCTCGTAGATGTGGCGCGGCTCGACCTCCCACAGCTTGGGCGCGTACTTTCCCCCGGTGAGCGCCCCGCCCGCCCCCGCGTAGTTGTGGCACATCGAGCAGTTCGTCCGGAAGATCTCGCCGCCCTCGGCGATCTCCTCGGCGGTCAGCCCGGCGATGGCGTACTGCTCGGGCGTCGGGATCGCGGGGCCGGGACCCAGCGTCGCGACGTAGGCCGCCATGTCACGGATCTGCTCCCGGGAGAACAGCACCCGACCACGGGGCGCCTGCGGGCCCTGGGTGGCGAGCGGCATCCGGCCGGTGGCGACCTGGAAGTCGACGGCCGCGGCCCCCACGCCGATCAGCGAGGGGCCGTCGCGGGTGCCCGCGGCGTCGTTGCCGTGGCAGGTGGAGCAGTTCGAGAGGAAGAGCCGCCGACCCTCCTCCGCGTTACCGCTCGCCTCGGCCTCGGCCGCCGCGGAGGCCCGGGGCGCCGGGGCGAACACTGCGTAGAGCCCGCCGGTGACAACGAGCGCGAGCAGGAGGGCAGCGGACGAGGCCAGGCGGGAGCGCCCTCCTCGGCGGCGCCGGGCGCTCAGGGCAGCCGGTCGGGCGTTCACAGGTGCTCCCGTCATTGGATCACGTAGATGGTGGCGAAGAGACCGATCCAGACGACGTCGACGAAGTGCCAGTAGTACGACACGACGATGGCGCTCGTGGCCTGCTCGTGGGTGAAGCGCCGGGTGACGAAGGTGCGCCCCAGCACGGCGAGGAAGGCCAGCAGGCCGCCGGTGACGTGCAGTCCGTGGAAGCCGGTGGTCAGGTAGAACACCGAGCTGTACTGGTTGGCCGACAGCCCGAGGCCCTCGGTGACCAGCTCCGAGTACTCGTACACCTGCCCGGCGACGAAGAAGGCGCCCATGAGGAACGTGATGACGAACCAGCGGCGCAGGCCGCGGACGTCACCGCGCTCGGCCGCGAAGACCCCGAGCTGGCAGGTCACCGACGAGAGCACCAGGACCGTGGTGTTGGCCGTGGAGAACGGCACGTTGAGCAGCTCGGTCTGCGAGGCCCACACGTCGGGGGACACCGAACGGATGGTGAAGTACATCGCGAACAGTGCCGCGAAGAACATCAGCTCGGAGGACAACCAGATGATGGTGCCGACCGAGACCATGTTGGGTCGGTTGGCCGGAGGGTGGCCCGGGGTCGTCCCGGCCGGGCTCGATGCCGTTGCTGCCGTCACGGGCGACATTATGGCTGTCTCTGCGGCGACCGGCACCACGTCGCGTCGCCGGGGCCCGGAGAAGAGGGCACAGTCCGGCAACGATCGGCCCCGGCCGACGTAGAACGATCGGCCCCGGCCGACATAGAACGATTGGCCCCGGCCGACATAGCCTGGCGGGCGTGCACGGCTCCCTGCTGGCTCACGCCGGCCCCGGCGAGCTGCCGCCCCCGCTCACCGCGGCGCGGCTGCTCACGACGTGGGAACCCGAGCCGCTCCCGGTGCTCGCCGTCGCCGCCGCGGCGGCGGCCTACCTCTACGGCGTGCGCCGGCTACGGGCCTCCGGGGTGCCCTGGTCGCCCTGGCGCACCGCCTCGTTCTGCCTGCTGGGGCTGGGCGCCGTGCTCGTCGCCACCACCAGCGCGCTCGCGGCCTACGACACCACCCTGATCTCGGTGCACATGGGGCAGCACATGCTGCTGAACATGGTCGCGCCGATCTTCCTCGTCCTCGGCGCGCCGGTGACCCTGGCGCTGCGCACCCTCCCGGCCCGCCCGCGGGGACTGCTGGTGGCCGCGCTGCACTCGCGGGTCGCCCGCGTGCTGACCTTCCCCGTCGTCGCCGGTGCGCTGTTCGTCATCAACCCGTTCGCGCTCTACCTCACCGGCTGGTACGAGGCGACGCTGCGCAATCCGTGGCTGCACGACCTCAACCATGTGCACTTCGTGCTCGTGGGCTACCTGTGGTTCGAGTCGATCCTCGGGGTCGACCCGTTGCCGTCGCGCCCGGCGCACCTGTTCCGGCTGCTCGCGGTGGTCGTGACCCTGCCCTTCCACGCCTTCCTCGGGATCACGCTGCTGGGCGCCGCCGACCCGCTCGCCGAGAACTGGTACGCCGGCCTCGGCCGCACCTGGCCGCCCTCGCTGCTCCGCGACCAGGAGTGGGCGGGGGGCATCCTGTGGGCTGTCGGCGACCTTGTCGGGCTGGTCGTGGTCGTGGTGCTCTTCGCCCAGTGGGTGCGGGCCTCCGAGCGGGAGGCCGTGCGGGAGGACCGGCGCCTCGACCGCCTCGACCGGTTGGGCGTGACGACGGACCCCCGCCCGTGAGGTGGTGGCCCTGGCCACGCCGCTCGCGCGAGGACCTCGGGCCCCCGCTGGCCGACGACGGGTCGCTGAGCGTCCTCGGCTCCTCCTTCGACCCCTCCCGCTCGGACTCCGCGGTGGTGGCCGAGCTGAGCGAGGCCGGGCTCGACCTGGAGCGGCGCCTCCTCGTCCGCCACCACCTGCGGCTGCCCGGCCCGGACGCGGTGGCGGAGGCCCGGCGGGTGCTGGCCGACGAGGGCTACGCGGTGGCCGCCGAGCCGTCCGCGCCCGCCGAGCAGTGGCAGGCGCGCGCGAGCCGCGCGGAGCGGGTCAGCGGGCTGTCGCTGGCGCGCGAGCGCACCCGGATGGCGGGTCTGGCGCAGCGCCTCGGCGGTGACGCGACCGGCTGGGACCTCTGTGGCCCGCCGCCCCCTAGCGGTGGGGCCGGGGCCGGATCGGCGGGCCGGTAGGCTCCCGGCGTACCCACGCCCTTTCTTGCGAGGACCCCGCATGCCCACGCCGACCAGCGACGCAGCCGCCCCGGGGACCGCCGCGACGGTGACCGTGCTGGCGTACAGCTCGAACGCCGCCACCCGCGAGAGCGTCAAGCTGGCCATCGGGCGCCGGCCCGCGGCCGACCTGCCCCGGGTGCGCATCCTCGAGTGCGCCACCGACCACGCCGTGCTCCGGGCACTCGACGCGGGCGGCGTCGACCTGTGCGTGCTCGACGGGGAGGCGCACCCGTCGGGCGGCATCGGCTTGTGCCGGCAGCTCAAAGACGAGATCTACCAGTCCCCTCCCGTGGTCGTCCTCGTCGGCCGGGTGCAGGACAACTGGTTGGCGGCGTGGTCGCGGGCGGAGGCCGCGGTGCCCCATCCGCTCGACCCGCTCGTGCTCGCCCGCGTGGTCGCCGAGCTGCTGCGCACGCGGCTCGCCGCGCCGCTGGTGCGCTGAGTGCCGGTCGAGACGCACTCCTGGCCCCGGCTGCTCGCCGCGCTGCTGCGGGGTGAGGATCTCGACTCGGCGGCTACCGCCTGGGCGATGCAGCAGGTGATGCGCGGGGACGCAACCCCGGCCCAGCTCGCGGGTTTCCTGGTGGCGCTGCGGGCCAAGGGGGAGACGGTCGGGGAGATCGACGGGCTGGTGGACGCCATGCTGGCGGCGGCCGTGCGGATCGAGGTGCCCGGAGCGACGGTCGACGTGGTCGGCACCGGTGGCGACCGGGCCAACACGGTCAACATCTCGACCATGGCCGCGATCATCGTCGCCGGCGCGGGGAAGCGGGTCGTCAAGCACGGCAACCGGGCCGCGTCGTCGGCCTGTGGCGCCGCGGATCTCCTCGAGGAGCTCGGGGTGTCGCTCACGCTGGCACCCGAGGTCGTCGCCGCCGTCGCGCACGAGGTGGGCATCACCTTCTGCTTCGCCCAGCTGTTCCACCCCTCGATGCGCCACGCCGCCGCGGCCCGCAGGGAGCTGGGTGTGCCCACGGCGTTCAACTTCCTCGGGCCGCTCACCAACCCGGCTCAGCCGCGCGCCCAAGCGGTGGGGGTAGCCGACGCCCGGATGGCCGGGGTGCTCGCCGGGGTGCTCGCCCGACGGGGCAACTCGGCGCTGGTGTTCCGCGGCGACGACGGGCTCGACGAGCTGACCACCACCACGACCTCGCGCGTGTGGATCGTGCGCGACGGCGCCGTGCGCGAGGAGACCCTGGATCCCCGCGACCTCGGCATCGCCGAGGTGGAGCCCGGCGCGCTGCGTGGCGCCGACCGGGCCTACAACGCGCAGGTGGCCCGCCGCGTGCTGGGCGGCGAGAAGGGGCCGGTGCGCGACGCCGTGCTGCTCAACGCGGCGGCCGCACTCGTGGCGTCGGCCCCCGGGCCCGGGCCGCTGACCCACCAGC
>JALYMT010000224.1 GCA_030773555.1 Actinomycetota bacterium
TCTTGCCGTCGATGACCTGCTTCCAGTCGGTGCCCATGTGCCGCTTGACCGACCGGATCGTGCGGTCGACGTTGGTCACGGCCTGCCGCTTGGCCACCTCACCGACGAGCACCTCGCCGTTCTTCGCGAACGCCACGACCGACGGCGTCGTCCGCGCGCCCTCGGCGTTGGCGATGACCGTCGCTTCGCCGCCTTCGAGGACGGCGACGACGGAGTTGGTCGTACCGAGGTCGATGCCGACCGCACGAGCCATGGAACATCCTCCGGAAGTGCGTGGGAACGTAAGGGAAATGCGCGGATCTCAGTATGCCCGGCCTGCGCCAGCGCCGGCAGAGGTCTTGCGTCTGCCTGGCTCAACCTGGGGGGGCGAATGGCTATTCCGCGGCTCGCTTCCCACCCCGCGGCTGGCGTAGATCGACGACGGGCGGGCAGGGGACCGCGGGGCACCTGGCCCTGACGACCACCGCGGCAGGTCTCGGGAGGCGCAATGGCGGGCGGATTTCTCTGGAAGGCGTTGGGGACGGGCTCGGCGATCGGCATGGGCATCCTGGCGAAGAAGGTGGCCACCTCGGTGTGGAAGGTGGCGGCCGGCAAGGAGCCGCCGGCGAACCCGGCCGACCCCGAGGTCACCTGGCGCGAGGCCCTGGCCTGGGCGGTCGCCAGTGGCGCCATCGTGGGCATCGCCCGGATGGTGACCACGCGCAAGCTCGCCGACTACTGGGTGAAGTCCACCGGCTCCCTGCCGCCGGACCTGCAGAAAGCCAGTTGAGGCTGGTCAGCGGCGGACGACCAGCGTCCGCGCCGGGCTGCGCACCCAGAGCAGGCCGGGGCTGCCGGCGTGCACGAGGCGGTACTCGTATGTGCGGCTCGCCCGCACCGGCACGCTCACTCCGCCCCTCGCCGACGTGGTCGCGGTGGTCAACGCCGCCCAGGTCGAGGTGCCCGGCAGCCGCCGGTCCACCCGGACGCGCAGCTTCGAGGCGGCTCGGCCGTCGGCGCGCGAGAGCGTGCCCTTGACCCGGACCGTCGTGCCGGCGGTGACGGGGCCGGCGGGAGTCGACGATGTCAGCCGGGCGCGCACGGTGCGTACCGGCGCCGCGGCCCCCGAGCCGGCCTTCGTCCGCGCGGTGACGACGACCTCGTACGCCACCCCCGTCGTCAGCCCGCGCAGGCGCAGCGAGGTGGCCTTGCCGGTGGTGACCGCGCTCACGACCTTGCCCGTGCCGCCCCCGCCGGCGGGGCGCGCGGTCACCGAGTAGGAGGCGACGGCTCCGGCCGGCGGGGTCCAGGTGACGGTCGCGGAGCCCGCGCCCGATCCGCGTACCCGGACCCGCGTGGGGGCCGGCGCCGCGGGACCGTCGCAGCCGTAGACCTCGAGGTCGTCGAGGACCCAGCCGAAGTACTGCTCCACGCCGTCCCCGGTCAGGCGGAAGCGCAGCCGCACGTCGGCGCCGCCCGCGCCCACGAGCGGGCTCAGGTCCAGGCGGCTGACGATCCACCCCGGTGAGGTGGCACCGAAGGGCCTTGGCCGCCGGTGCCGGGCCCGACCCGTCGGGGTCCACCTGGGCCGAGTAGCCGTTGGTCGTGAACAGCCGGCCGGCGTCGGTCCAGGCGCCGCCCCCGACGGAGTACTCGACCCGTCCGCTGGCGTAGTACTCCGGCGTGCTGCCCGCCGGAGCGGAGGCGGCCAGGGCGTACAGGTGGGCGAAGCGCACGTACGTCGACCGACCGGCGGGCACCCGCACCGGCGCGGACAGGGTCAGCGAGCGGTCGGCGGGCACCCCGTCGTGCGTCTCGAAGGCCCACGCGCTGCCCTTGCCGCGGTGCGGGTAGGCGAAGCCGAGGCCGCGGTCGGGATCGGGATCGGGATCGGGATCGGGATCGGGCAGCTGGTACCAGCCCTCGAGGCGGGTCCCGGAGCCCTCGGCGCGCAGCTCGGGATGCGGGTCTCGAAGTCGTAGCCGGCCGCCCGGCGCGCAGTCGCGCCCCACCGGGCACTTCGGTTCGGCGGCGCCGCGCTCGCGGGGACGCAGCGCCATCTCGGTCGCGGCGACCGCGGCCCGCACCGAGGAGCAGTCGGCCT
>JALYMT010000225.1 GCA_030773555.1 Actinomycetota bacterium
CAGCGCGGCGGCGATCTCCTCGGCCGCGAACTCGGCCACCGGCCCCTGCTCCTCGTGGAATCCCGGCTCCCCCCGGGGGCGGGGGCGGGATGGGCGCGGGCGAACTCCGCGAGCTCGCCGACCTGCCCCGGCCACCCCAGGCGGCCAGGCGTTCCCAGCCGGCGATCGCGTCGATTCGCGAGGCCGGATCCCGGTCCGCGGGCTCGACCGCGAGCAGCGCGGACAGCAGTTCCGGGCCGGGCGGCAGCTCCGCCAGCATCGCAGCACGACCACTACGCTCGAAGACGTGTTCGATCCTGCCAGGCGGGCGAGCGGGCGGCTATCCGCCGAACGAGGGCTGTGCAGACACCGTAGGGGTACGGGCGATCACCGGGGCCGTCGACCGGAACTGCATGATCACCGCGAGAAGTGCTTGATCAACACCAGAAGTGCTTGATCACCCCGAGGGGGTGGTGGTGGTGCGCCTAGGACTCGGCGGCGAGGACGTCGAGGGCGTGCGCGAGGTCGGGTGGATACGCGCTCTCGAACTCCACCCACTGGCCGGTGGCCGGGTGCTCGAAGCCGAGGCGGGCGGCGTGCAGCCACTGGCGCGTGAGCCCCAGCCGGGCCGCCAACGTGGGGTCGGCGCCGTAGGTGAGGTCGCCGAGGCAGGGGTGGCGCATCGCCGCCATGTGCACCCGGATCTGGTGGGTGCGGCCCGTCTCGAGCCGCACGTCCAGTAGGGTGGCGGCGCGGAACGCCTCGAGGGTCTCGTAGTGGGTGACGCTGGGCTTGCCCCCGGCAACCACCGCCCACTTGTAGTCAGCGCTGGGGTGCCGGTCGATGGGCGCGTCGATGGTGCCCCGCGAGGGGTCCGGATGTCCCTGCACCAGCGCCGCGTACCTCTTGTCGACCGAGCGCTCCTTGAATGCGCGCTTGAGCAGGGTGTAGGCCTGCTCGGACTTGGCCACCACCATCAGGCCGGTCGTGCCCACGTCGAGGCGGTGGACCACGCCCTGCCGCTCGGCAGCGCCCGACGTCGCCACCCGGTGCCCGGCGGCGGCCAGGCCTCCGGTGACGGTCGGCCCCGTCCATCCGGGGCTGGGGTGGGCGGCGACACCCACCGGCTTGTCGACGACGATGAGGGAATCGTCCTCGTGGACGATCCGCAGGCCGGGGACGGGCTCCGGAGTGGCCTGGACCGTCGCGGGCGGGTCCGGCAGCTCCACGTCGAGCCACGCCCCGGCCTGCACCCGCTGCGACTTGTGCGCCTCCCCGCCGTCGACCCGCACCGCGCCGTCGGTCACCAGCTCCGCGGCCCGCGTACGGGAGAAGCCGAAGAGCCGGGCCAGCGCGGCGTCGAGCCGCTCTCCCTCGAGCCCGTCGGGCACCAGCAGGCTCCGATGCTCACCCATGCCGCTTGCCGGTGTCCCGGGTGCCGTCCAGCTGCTCCCCCCGCGCGGACAGGAGCACCATCAGCGCCGCGGCGGACACGATGGCCATATCGGCGACGTTGAACACCGGCCAGTGCGGCAGCTCGAACATGTCGACCACGTGCCCCCGCAGCACTCCCGGAGAGCGGGCGACGCGGTCGACGAGGTTGCCGACGGCGCCTCCCAGCAGCAGGCCGAGGGCCAGCGCCCACCGGACGCCGCCCAGACGCCGCGAAGCGCGTACGACGACGATGACGACCACCACCGCCACCGCGGTGAAGAACACGGTCATGCCGCCCGCCAGGCCGAAAGCCGCGCCAGGATTGCGCACGAGGCGCAGCTGCAGCAGCCCGCCGATCAGCTCGACCGGCGCCCGGCCCGTCAGCTCGCGCACCGCCAGGGCCTTGGCGACCTGGTCGAGGACCACGACCACGGCCGCCACGATCAGCAGCAGCCGCGCGGGTCGTCGAGGCGCAGCGCTGCCGGGGCTGGCTGCAGGGTCCGCGTCGCTCAGCGACGCTCCTCTCGCGATTTGCATGACAGACACAGCGTTGCACGCGGAAACGCCTGCAGGCGCAGCTTCCCGATCGGATTGCCGCAGCTCTCGCAGATGCCGTACGTCCCGTCGTCGAGTCGGGCCAGGGCGTGCTCGGCCTGCTCGACCATGCCCCTGGCGTTGTTCGCCAGGGAGATCTCCTGCTCCCGCTCGGGGGTCTTGCTGCCCGTATCGGCCTGGTCGTCACCGGCGCCGTCACCCGAATCGCGCAGGCGGTGGGCGAGATCTTGCTCGGCGTCGGCGATCTCTTTGCGGAGCTGGACGACCTCCTGCTCCAGCTCCGACCGGACGCCGGCCAGTTCCTCCGGTGTCCACGGTGACTCGTCCTGCCGGACGCGCAACGGGGCGGCCGGCGGGGCCTGACGCTGAGGGGCCTGACGCGGAGGGGCCGGCGTCGGTGCCTGTACGGCCGGAGACGGCTGTGTCTCGGTACGTGGGTGCGGCACGAGCGGAGCGGCGGGAGGTGCTGTCGGCGCCGCCTTCGACACCGGCGCCTTCTTCTTCGCCGGCACTGCCTTGGACACCGCCTTCTTCCACGGCACTGCCTTGGACACCGCCTTCTTCGCCGGCACTGTCTTGGACACCGCCTTCTTCGCCGGCGCCTTGGACACCGCCTTCTTCGCCGGCGCTGCCTTGGACACTGCCTTCTTCGCCGGCGCCTTGGACACCGCCTTCTTCGCCGGCGCCTTGGTCGAGGCGGCCGCCTTCTTGCCCACTGCCCTCGTGGTCGGGGCCTTGCGGGCCGGTGCCTTGGTGGTGGTGGAAGGCTTGGCGGGCGCCTTCTTCGCCGCGGCCCTGGTGGCCGTCGACCCGGCGGCCGGGCTCGACCGCTGGCGGGTGCCCGTGCCGACCCGCTTGCTCGTGGCCATCGTTGCTCCCGGGTCGGTGTGATCATTGCGCAGGGCGTCGGCAGGATAGGTCCGCGCGGGCCGCTCCACAACGTCCCGCGCGGCAGAGCGCCGGTTTCCTGATCAGGAGATGCGACGGCCGGCCCTGCCGGGCGTCCTGATCGCCGCCGCCCGCGGCTGCGGAGTTCCGTACGCGGGCGGTGTTAGCCTCGATGCCAGCGCGAGGTGTCGATGGGGACGAGTACTCCCGGACGCAGCCAGCAGCGACCTGGGGACGGTGGAAGCCCGGGGGCCTGGCCAGGAGGAAGATCACCCCGGAGTCGCCGGAAGAACGGCCGCCAGGCCTGCTAGACCCGGCAGCGCGACCAATGAAGGGGGCCGAGGCCGGCGGACGCTGGCGTGGCCAAGGAGGGTGGCACCGCGGGGCGCGAGCCTCGTCCCTCCGCCGGTAGCAGCAACGCCGACGGAGGAAGCACGTGACCTACCAGCCGGTCCCCGCGCAGGTCGACCTGCCCGCGCTCGAGCGCGCGGTGCTGCGTTTCTGGCGCGAGCACGACACCTTCGCCCGGTCGCTGCAGCGCACCGCCGAGGGCCCCCGGTGGGTGTTCTACGAGGGTCCGCCCACGGCCAACGGCAAGCCCGGCACCCACCACGTCGAGGCGCGCGTCTTCAAGGACGTCTTCCCCCGCTTCCGCACCATGAAGGGCTTCCGCGTCGACCGCAAGGCCGGCTGGGACTGCCACGGGCTGCCGGTCGAGCTCGCCGTCGAGAAGGAGCTCGGCTTCAACGGCAAGCCTGACATCGAGCGCTACGGCGTCGCCGAGTTCAACGCCAGGTGCCGCGAGAGTGTGCAGCGCCACGTCGGCGAGTTCCAGGTCATGACCGAGCGGATGGGCTACTGGGTCGACCTCTCCGACGCGTACTGGACCATGGACCGCTCCTACGTCGAGTCGGTCTGGTGGTCGCTGCAGCAGATCTTCGACAAGGGACTGCTCGTCGAGGACTACCGCGTCGCCCCCTGGTGCCCCCGCGACCAGACCGCACTCTCCGACCACGAGCTGGCCCAGGGCTACGAGACCGTGGTCGACCCGTCGGTGTACGTCCGCTTTCCGGTCACGGCCGGTCCGCTCGCCGAGCTCGGCGCGGCCCTGCTCGTCTGGACGACCACGCCCTGGACCCTCGTCTCCAACACCGCCGTCGCGGTGCACCCCGAGGTTCGCTACGTCGCGGCCCGTACGCCCGAGGGGGAGGTGCTCGTCGTCGCCGAACCGCTGCTCGTAGCGGTGCTCGGCGAGGACGCCGAGGTCCTCGCCTCGTACGCCGGTCGTGACCTCGAGCGCACCCCGTACCGGCGCCCCTTCGACCTCGTCGAGGCGGCGGAGTTCGGCGGCGACGCCCACTACGTGGTGCTCGCCGACTATGTGACGACCGGCGACGGCACCGGGCTGGTCCACCAGTCCCCCGCGTTCGGCGCCGAGGACCTGGAGGTGGGCCGCCGCTACGGCCTGCCCGTGGTCAAGCCGGTCCGCCTCGACGGCACCTTCGACGCGGACCTGCCGCTGGTCGGGGGGCAGTTCTTCAAGACCGCCGACAAGGCGCTCGTCGACGACCTGCGCGCTCGCGGCCTGCTGTTCCGCAGCCTCGACTACGAGCACCCGTATCCGCACTGCTGGCGCTGCCACACGCCGCTGCTGTACTACGCGCAGCCGTCGTGGTACATCCGGACCACCGAGATCCGCGACGCCCTGCTCCGGGAGAACGAGGGCACCTCCTGGCATCCGGAGACCGTGCAGTGGGGCCGCTACGGCGACTGGCTGCGCAACAACGTCGACTGGGCGCTCTCGCGCAACCGCTACTGGGGCACGCCGCTGCCGATCTGGCGCTGCGCCAGCGACACCTGCGGCTCCCTCACCGTCGTGGGCTCGCTCTCCGAGCTCGGCGAGCGCGCCGGCCGCGACCTCGCCGACCTCGACCCGCACCGGCCGTACGTCGACGAGGTCGCCTTCGCCTGCCCGTCCTGCGGCTCGGAGGCCCGCCGCGTCCCCGAGGTCATCGACGCGTGGTACGACTCCGGGTCAATGCCGTTCGCGCAGTGGGGCTATCCGCACGCCCCCGGCAGTGTGCAGACCGTCGAGGAGAACTACCCGGCGCAGTTCATCTGCGAGGCGATCGACCAGACCCGCGGCTGGTTCTACACGCTGATGGCGGTCGGCACCCTGGTCTTCGACCGCTCCTCGTACGAGGACGTGCTCTGCCTCGGGCACATCCTCGCCGAGGACGGCCGCAAGATGAGCAAGCACCTCGGCAACATCCTCGAGCCGCTGCCGCTGATGGAGGAGCACGGCGCCGACGCGTTGCGCTGGTTCATGGCCGCGAGCGGCTCTCCGTGGCTGCCCCGGCGGGTCGGACACGCCACCCTGCAGGAGGTGGTCCGCAAGGTCCTGCTCACCTACTGGAACACGGTGTCCTTCCAGTCCCTGTACGGCCGGCTCGCCGCCTTCGAGCCGCACGCGACCCCGGCCCCCCCACCGGCCGGGCGCCCGCTGCTCGACCGCTGGGCGCTCTCCGAGGCGCACCGGCTCGCCCGCGACGTCGACGCCGCCCTCGAGGCCTTCGACACCCAACGCGCCGGCGCGCTGCTTGCCGCCTACGTCGACGACCTGTCGAACTGGTACGTCCGCCGCTCCCGCCGCCGGTTCTGGGCCGGCGACCCGGCCGCGCTCGCCACCCTGCACGAGTGCCTGCGGATCCTCACCCTGCTGCTCGCCCCGCTGGTCCCGTTCGTCACCGAGCGGGTGTGGGCCGACCTGTTCGCCGCCACCTCCGACGAGCTGCCCGCTTCGGTGCACCTGGCGCCGTGGCCGGTGGCCGACGGCGCACTCGTCGACGACGCCCTCGCCGCGCAGATGGGGCTCGCCCGGCGCCTGGTCGAGCTGGGCCGGGCCGCGCGCGCGACGTCGAAGGTGCGCACCCGCCAGCCCCTGGGCCGGGCGCTGGTCACCGCACCCGGCTGGGAGGACCTGCCGGGCGAGCTGCGGGCGCAGGTCGCTGACGAGCTCAACACCCAGTCCCTCGACGCCCTGGACGGCGGCAGGAGCGACCTCGTCGACGTCACCGTCAAGCCCAACTTCCGCGCCCTCGGCAAGCGCTTCGGCAAGCGCACCCCCGCGGTCGCGGCGGCGGTGTCCGCCCTCGACCCCGGCGCCCTCGCTGCCGCGCTGCGCGGCACCGGCACCGCGTCGGTGCGGGTGGACGGCGACGACGTCGCCGTCC